>JABJEE010000085.1 GCA_018665005.1 Flavobacteriales bacterium | reverse complement strand
GATCATCGTCCTTAGGCATTTATTGACATTTAACATTCGAGTTTGGTTTTGGGCTCGCGGGGAGAATAGAGCCTTAAAAGTGAGGGGGTTGTTGCCCATAATCTGAGGGCTTGGCCTTCTGTTTTTTAGACGTCCCTCCTACCGGCTTTTTTTCTGGCGGTGGTTTTGTTGATGTTGATGTACACAAAACATTTAGAGTAGTACATCATTAACATTTTTTATGTTATTTTTTGGTGTTTAATGGGTTATCAGGGTAAATCGTTAAAAACCATGAACAAATTTGCATCACTCATCGTTGTGCCCATTTTACTAATTGGGTGCAAAGAAAACTCCGCATTGTCAGATGTTGAGCTTTCTGATCCAAAATTAATTTCTCCAGAAATAACCATTACCAAAACACTTAATAATAGAGGTAGAGAACAGACAGAGCTTGTTGTTTTCCTTAATGATAAAAACAACAATAGTATAAACCTATTGAAGGGAGGGGTTACACTTAATAATGAAAAACTAGGAATACAAACAGAATGGGGAGGGGCGCCATATTACACCATAAACAATCTGGAACTTTATGCGAATACCCGATACAACTTTGTGGTTTCTCTAGCAAATGACAATAGCTATAACTGCAATGTTATCTCTCCTGGAGATTTAATCAACTCATTTAATGTTCCGGAATATCATAACATGAACAACGACTTAAGTGTTTCTTGGGGAATTTTGAGTTCAAATGCGTCAACCAGTTATTCTCTCGAGATTTCAAATGACAACACGCTTTCTAAAGAAATAAGCTTAAGTCAAAGTGTTATAAAAAACGGAGGATATATTATTTCTTCCCGTCTTTTGAAGCAACTCAGTGAAGAGCAAAGAGGCGACTTCATTGTCTCCTTAAAAGCCTCCACAAGAGGAAAGGTTGATCACCGTTTTGACGGAGGAACCATAAAAATTATACAGCTTGTAAACCGGCAAGTAACACTAGATTTAGGTGAAGCTGACACGGGTGTTTTCGCCCATGAAGATACCGAAGAATACCAACACAAGGTTGCGCCAAAAACGCCAAGATTAGTTCCCGAATTTAATTGGTTAAAACTCGTTTTAACCGGTGCTGGAGGACTTCTCTTCGGATTTCTTTTGTTTTCATTTATCCAAAAAAGAAAAAACAAGAAGCAATAGAATTGTTCCAATGTGATGTTTACTGTTTTTTCATTTGTACTTTTGAGTCGTGAACCTAGAACAGTTTTTTACATCCTTAAACACGGAAAAAGACAAGCTGCCTATTCCAAAAAGCTTTAACCATCCCTTTAATCACGAACCAAACGAGATTTCGTTATTCGCGGCATCTATACTAAAAAAGAAGCTCCAAAAAAACGAGGTAAACCACAATTTTGATGCTCTTGGGAAAATGTTTGGTGTTCTTGTGGTTGAGGGCCCTAACGGCTCATTTGGGTTTTTAAAAGCCTTTTCAGGTAAGCTAGACAATAATATCAAGCCGAAGGGTTTTGTTCCTCACCTTTTTGATGTTCATGATGAAAAATGTTTTTTTAAAATTGGGGAAAAGCAAATAGACATTCTAACAGAAGAGGTCAACCAGCTTCAATCGGCTGAAGATTACCTGTCTCTAAAAAAAACTCTTTTTGACTTCCGAAAAAAATCTGAAGAAATGGTTTTAGAAATGAAAAAACAACTTCGACTCGGAAAAGAAAAAAGAAGAAAGGAACGCTTAAAACAAAAAGAAATATTATCGACTAAAGATTTCTTTATCCTAAATGAAAAGCTAAACGAAGAAAGTAAAAGTGATCAACTGTCCTTTAAAAAAGAAAAAAAAGCATTCAAAAAAAAGCGCCTACTTATCGAAGAAGCACTCAAAACAGAAGAGTATAAAATCATCGCTAAAAAACAAGAAAGAAAAAACCTCTCTTCAAATTTACAAACAAAACTATTTGAAAGTTATTCTTTTTTAAGCGCGAAACGGGAACAAAAAAACCTAATAGAGCTGTTTGAAGAAACCGCCTTCAAGCTTCCTCCTTCAGGTGCTGGAGAGTGTTGTGCACCAAGGTTATTACAATTCGCTTATTCAAACAACTTAAAACCCATCTGCTTTACAGAGTTTTGGTGGGGAGCATCTCCCAGTTCTGAAATACGATCTCACAATCAACACTACCCCGCTTGTCGTGGAAAGTGTGGGCCAATACTCAAACACATGCTTAAAGGACTTTCAGTTGATGCGGACCCTTTAACGCCCACAAGTGAAATTGAAAAGGTTGCTGTGCTTTACGAAGATGAATACATTATTGCTGTTGAAAAGCCTGCAAATATTTTGTCTGTTCCAGGAAAAGAAATTACCTATTCTTTGTCCAGTATCATTCAAAAACAATTTCCGAATATTGAAGGGCCGGGGCTGGTTCATCGTCTTGACTATGAAACCTCTGGGGTGATTCTTGTTGCTAAATCACTTACTATTTATAAATCACTTCAGGCTCAATTTACTTCTCGAACGATCAAAAAAAAATATATTGCAATTTTACAGGCCCCTATTACAAATGAGCATGGTACGATTGCTCTTCCTTTGAGGACTGACATTATTAATCGGCCACGACAACTGGTGTGTTTTGATTATGGAAAACAAGCGACCACTAAGTATCGCCAAGTTAAACATGATGCTGCTGGTATTCGTATTGAGTTTCATCCAATTACTGGACGGACTCATCAATTGAGGGTTCATGCCGCACATAAATTGGGATTAAACAGCCCTATTAAGGGAGATCGCTTATATGGAATAACGGATAGGCGATTGTTTCTTCATGCAGAAAAAATTGTTTTTCAGCACCCTGTGTCTGGAAAAATCACGGAAGTCGTTTCTTCTGTTCCATTTTAATTATCTGATGGCTCTATCCAATCTCCGTTATCTTTGATTAATTCAACCAACGCTTCCACGGCTTCGGATTCTTGTATGTTTTTTTTGACTACTGTTTTTTCCTTGTAAAGATTGATTTTTCCAGGTCCCGTGCCGACATATCCATAATCAGCATCCGCCATTTCTCCTGGACCATTTACAATACATCCCATAATACCTATTTTCAAGCCCTTTAAATGATCTGTTCTGGCCCTTATTTTAGCCGTTGTTTCTTGGAGATCAAATAACGTTCTTCCACAAGAAGGACAAGAGATATATTCCGTTTTTGAAATTCTTGTTCTTGTGGCCTGAAGAATACCAAACGAGGTTGAGTTGATTAATACATTGGACTGTTTTGATTGTAACCAAACCCCATCACCAAAACCATCAATGAGCATCGAGCCCGAATCAATTGAGCTATACAACTGAAAAGCCTCTGCGTCCTCCTCTTCAGAGGATACCTTTAATACGACCGGATTCGTTATTAAAACTTCGTGCATCCTCATGTAAAGACTTCTAAATAACTGTGTTTTATTATCGAAATCCGTTTCAACAATTAAGACCGCGTTGGGGTAGTTTGAAATTGATGGTGAAACGGGCTCTTCCGCCTTAATCGTTAGAAAGAACACTTGGTTGAAGTCCAGCTCAGACAGGTTACCCACATCAACGATCGGATAAAACCGGTCTTTCTCTGAATAATTTTCTTTCCAATTGCTGTAATCACAAACAGCCGCTAATGTTCCTGGTATTTCAAATGAAATCGTTTTTTCTCCGATATAAAGATAATCTGCCGCTTGGTCCATTATGTGCCACTTATCGAGCTTTACAGAGTAGTTGTATCCAAAACTAAAGAGGTTGGCGGGAGTAATCTTATCTTTATTTGATAAGTCTGAAAAAACCACAGGGACATTTGATCCACCTATATTTAAAATAGAATGCGACTCTCTTTTTTTGTATGAAAAAGGATTATAAACTTCGCTATTCTTACAATCAGGTAGCTTGTGCGCGTTTTGATTGTTATATTTTGCGATTATTTTTTGTGCTACAGGAATTTCTGCCTCAGGCTCTTCAGTGAGCGAAACCCTAATCGTATCACCTATTCCATCTTCCAACAAAGAACCTATACCAACAGCTGATTTAATTCTTCCATCTTCTCCATCTCCTGCCTCGGTTACTCCCAGATGTGTTGGATAACAGTGTTTGTTTTCCAACATGCTTGCCGTTAAAAGCCTATACGCCTGAACCATTACCAAAGTATTACTTGCCTTCATTGAAATAACAAGGTCAAAGTATTCATTCTTTTCACATATTCGAATAAACTCCATTGCAGACTCCACCATTCCTTCTGGCGTATCTCCGTATCTGCTTAAAATCCGATCTGATAAAGAGCCATGATTGGTTCCTATTCTCATGGCCGTTTTATGTTCTTTACATAACAAAACAAGGGGAGTGAATTTTTTTTCTATTCTTTCGAGCTCTGCCTGATAGCTTTCATTTGTATACTCAATTTCTTCAAACTTTTTCTTGTCCGCATAGTTTCCTGGGTTGACTCGCACTTTTTCGACTATTCTGCTGGCAATCTCTGCCGCATTTGGTGTAAAATGAATGTCGGCAACCAGAGGGGTGGTGAATCCTTTTTTCCTAATCTGATTTTTTATTGGCTCTAGGTTTTCTGCTTCGTTTTTACTTGGTGCGGTTAACCTTACCAATTCGCTTCCTGCTTCAATCATTCGTATTGACTGGGCAACAGATTTTTCGGTATC
>JABJEE010000084.1 GCA_018665005.1 Flavobacteriales bacterium | reverse complement strand
TGTGACATTGGCGTGATTACCAACATTCAAGAAGACCACCTTGGATTAAGTGACATTCATGATTTAAAAGATCTTTCAAGAGTTAAAGCTGTTGTAGTTGAAAGTGTCAAAAAAGATGGATGGGCTGTACTAAACGGTGAAGACGAGTATTGTCTTGAAATTGCCAAATCACTATCTTGTAACGTAGCACTATTTAGCTTGGATGAAAACTGTCCTGCAATTGTTGAGCATTGTGCTGAAGGAGGAATTGCAGCTATCTATGAAAATGGATTTATTACCATTAAAAAAGGAGATTGGAAAATAAGAGTCGAGAGAGCAACCCATATTCCCCTTACTTTAAATGCCAAAGCAAAATTCATGATTGCCAATGTACTTGCGGCTACTCTTTCTGCATACTTATATGGCTTTAAAACAGAGGGCATCAAATTGTCTCTTACTACCTTTATTCCTAGTGCTGCTCAAACTCCGGGAAGAATGAATATTTTTGAGTTTTCAAAATTCAAAGTACTCATAGATTTCGCACACAACCCAACAAGTTATAGAGGGATTGAGGACTACCTTAGCAGTGTGGATGCCACTCGAAAGATTGGAATCATATCAGGAGTTGGTGATCGCCGTGACGAAGACATTAAAGAATGTGCAAAAATTGCAGCAAGAATGTTTGACCATGTCATAATTAGACAAGAGAAACATTTGAGAGGACGAACGGAATCTGAAATCATTAATTTGATTTTAGAAGGACTAAGTGCTGGTGACCCAACGGTTACTCACGAAGTGGTCTCTCTGGAGATTGAAGCGATTAAGCATGCCATTTCTCTAGCTGAAGAAGGAACATATATTGTTGCTTTGAGTGATGTTATTGATAATGCCATAGATATTGTTCAGAATTATCTTGATACTGAAATAGATTTGGAGAACCAGGCACCTAAGGTATAGACCTTTCTATACTTAAATTTATTTTCTCGCACTTGGATTTTTTGTAATTCAATTGCTTCGGATATTGCCATTATATTAATATATTTAGGTCATATTTGAATCCATGAGAAACTTTTTTTCAGTCATCCTTGCATTTTTGGCTTTATTGACATGTGAAATTTCTTTTTCTCAAGGTTATCAAGTTAATTTTCAAGGACAAAAACAGCAAGGGATGGGTCTGGCTGGAACTGCAATTTATTTGGATGGCTCAAGCCTATTCTTCAACCCAGGATCTGTCGCTTTTTCTAACGAAAATTCAATAAACATTGCAGTTACTCCTATTTCCGGAAACACCCTTTATGTGGATGGTGAAACAGGGCAAGGATATCGTTCTAATTCACCCATAGGAACTCCTTTTTCAGCCTACGGACTTTTTCAATTAAAAGATCACGCAAAGCTAAAGCTTGGAATTGCCGCATACACTCCATTTGGAAGCACCGTTTCTTATGAAGACAATTGGATGGGCAGATTCGCATTAACAAAGCTTCAATTAAAAGCCATTTTTATCCAGCCTACATTTTCTTATAGAATTGCAGACGTTATCGGAATTGGCGGTGGGTTTATAATTAGTACGGGTAATGTTGTTCTTGAAAAAGACATCCCCGTTCAGTTCAGCGATGGAGAATTTGCAAGTGCAAGTCTTTCGGGTTCAGCTTTGGGTTTTGGTTTTAATTTGGGCATCCATTACGACTTAACCAAAAAATTATCAGCAGGGCTCACCTACCGCTCAAAAATAGAAATGAATGTTGAAGAAGGGGATGCGTCATTTAATGTTCCTGAGTCTCTTGATCCAAACTTTCCCGATAATACTTTTTCAGGAGCGTTGCCCCTGCCTCAAGTGCTTACCTTAGGATTGGCTTATAAAGCTTCCGACCATCTTACATTTGTACTTGACATCAACAGAGTAGGCTGGAAAGCCTATGACACCTTGGCTTTTGACTATGCCATAAATACCTCATCATTAGAAGATACGAAATCACCCAGAATGTATGAAAGTACTTTCGCCTTTAGAACGGGTGCGTCCTATGATTTCTCAAAAGGATTGTCCCTTCGTTTGGGGGGAGGGTTTGGGTTTTCTCCTGTTCAGAATGGTTATATCACTCCTGAAACTCCAGATAATGATCGATGGTATGGAACTGCAGGAATTGGGTATGTCTTTGGTAAACATTTTTCTTTGGACGCCACCTTTTACTACACACAAATTTCCCGCACAGGGAACAATATAGAGACAGGTCTAAATGGCCGATTTGACACCAAAGCCGTTGCTGGAGGACTTGGATTAATATATAAATGGTAATATGAATTTAAATGCAATTTCTATTCTTGGTGTTGTCATGATAATTACTAGTGCTTGTGTGCCCAAGTATGAAGGACCTCTCGAATCAAGCGTAGGAGATACAAGTCCCGAACGCTTTATAATGATTGGGGGAACATTTGGTTCAGGTTACACTGATGATGCTCTATTCAGATTTGGTCAAGAGAACTCGATTGGTGCTTTTATTCATCAGAGTATAAACTCCGTGAGTACAAGCCCATTTGATCAACCATTGACTAGTGATGCTTCAGTCGGGTTAAGCACAAATGGTCTTTCTCGATTAATTCTTGGCTATAAAACAGATTGCTTAAACGAAACTTCTTTGTCACCAGTTCGAGAAACCTCACTTGGTGACGCCAACATTTTAACCAATATCTACAATGGATCACCTTTCCATAACATGTCCATACCCAACCTTAGATCGGGAGA
>JABJEE010000083.1 GCA_018665005.1 Flavobacteriales bacterium | reverse complement strand
TGATAGACCCGAATAAAGGAGTAGAGTTTCTTCGTATTTTTGAATAATTATGGGAGTATGTTACATTAATAATAATGGTGTTATTTTACCGGATTCGTCTCCAACGATTATGCCTAAAAACAGGGCCTATTTATATGGTGATGGGGTTTTTGAGTCCATTCGGATAATGAATGGTAAACCGATTAATGTCGAAAACCATGTGTCTAGGTTGCTTAAAGGAGCCAAGGTTTTAGGAATAAAAACGCCCGACTTTTACAACAATGATTTTTTTGAAGAACGTATTATTGAGCTACTTGAGAAATCATCAATTTTAAAGGGGGGTAAATGTCGTCTGTCCATTGATAGGGAAGTGGGGGGCACCTATCTTCCTGATTCAAACGAAAGTAATTTTTACATCGAAGTGGAAGGATACAATTCAAATTATTTTGAACTCAATGCAAAAGGTTTGGAGGTAGATATATATTCTGATATCAAGTTGCACAAGAATTTTCTTTCAAATTATAAAACCAAATCTTGTTTGGGATACGTAATGGCTGCTCTTTCTGCCAAAGAAAAAAACCTAGATGATTTGTTTTTAAGTGATGTAAAAGGAAACATCTTAGAAACGTCATCGAGTAACGTGTTCGTAGTAAGTAATGGTGTTTTGTATACGCCTGGTCTTGATGAAGGATGTTTGGCGGGAACGATGCGTATGCAGGTAATTAATCTTGCCTTAAATAGTGGCATTAAGGTTTATGAGTGTTCTATCTTGCCTCAAAATCTATTGGCTGCCGATGAGGTTTTTATTACCAATGCGATTAGAGGAGTGAATTGGATAGGGACATATCGCACAAAGAAATTCTCTAATACTGTTGCAAGAAAACTTATTATTTCTCTAAATGAATATTGGAGAAATAAACTCGAAAAGTAATATTTTCTGATTTTCAACTACTTATCGTTCATAAATCCAGCGTTGACGCGTCATGCAGGTAAAGTATAATGCTATATTTGTTTGGAATCACAAACATGAAACTCATATATGACTGATAATCAATATACAGAAGACAATATTCGTTCTTTAGATTGGAAGGAGCATATTCGCTTAAGACCAGGTATGTATATTGGTAAATTAGGAGATGGCTCTGCTGCTGATGATGGCATTTATGTTTTGGTTAAGGAGGTTTTGGATAATTGTATCGATGAGTTTGTTATGGGTAATGGCAAAAAAGTTGATATTACCATTAAAGATGGTTTGGTTGCCATTCGAGACTACGGAAGAGGTATTCCGCTAGGAAAGGTCGTTGACGTGGTGTCAAAAATGAACACCGGAGGTAAATATGATTCAAAAGCATTTAAAAAATCGGTAGGTTTGAATGGTGTAGGAACCAAAGCGGTAAATGCATTATCTTCTTATTTTTCCGTCTATTCTGTCCGTGACGGCAAGCTGAAAAAAGCTTCTTTTGTGCGTGGAGAACTTTCTGAAGAATCTGCTCTAATTGATTCTGATGAAGATAATGGCACGTATGTAGAATTTAATCCTGACAATACCGTCTTTAAAAAGTATGCGTACAAAACGCATTATTTGGAAAAGATGATTTGGAATTATTGCTATTTAAATAGGGGGCTTTCAATTCATTTCAATGGTAAAAAATACCAATCTAAAAATGGTCTTAAAGACTTATTAGAAGACAATATGGATGGAGATCCATTGTATCCCATTATTCATTTGGAAGGTGAAGACATTGAAGTTGCGTTTACCCATGGAAGAACATATGGAGAAGACTATTATTCATTTGTGAATGGTCAACATACGACTCAAGGAGGAACTCACCAAAGTGCTTTTAGAGAATCCGTGTCCAAGGTGATTAAAGACTTTTACAGCAAAAACTACGAATCTTCAGATATTCGTCAGTCTATTGTAGCTGCTGTTTCTGTAAAAGTAATGGAGCCGATTTTTGAGTCCCAAACGAAAACAAAACTAGGATCTCTCGAAATTGAACCAGGTGGAAAATCAATGCGTGCTTTTATCAACGATTTCCTGAAGGATAAGCTAGATAATTTCCTTCATAAGAATCCAGATATTGCTCAAACGATTGAAAATAAAATTAAGCAGTCAGAGAAAGAGAGAAAAGATTTAGCGGGTATACGTAAGATTGCAAGAGAGAGATCGAAAAAAGCAAATCTTCACAATAAAAAACTGAGAGATTGTCGTGTACATTTAACAGACCTAAAAAATGACAGAAGAGAAGAAAGCACATTGTTTATTACTGAGGGAGATTCTGCAAGTGGTTCAATTACAAAATCACGCGATGTAGCTACTCAAGCTGTTTTTTCATTAAGGGGTAAACCTTTGAATTGTTATGGCTTAACCAAAAAGGTGGTTTATGAAAATGAGGAGTTTAATTTGGTTCAAGCTGCCCTAGATATCGAAGATGATCTCGAAAACCTTCGGTATAACAAAGTAGTTATCGCTACTGATGCGGATGTGGATGGTATGCATATTAGAATGCTATTATTGACATTCTTCCTTCAGTTTTTCCCTGATTTGGTAAAGAAAAATCATGTGTATGTGCTCCAAACGCCCTTGTTCAGAGTCCGCAACAAAAAGAAAACCATTTATTGCTATTCTGACGAAGAGCGCGTTGCTGCTATTAGTGAAATAGGAAGAGGAGCTGAGATTACTCGATTTAAAGGTTTGGGTGAAATATCACCGGATGAATTTGTTCATTTTATTGGTGAGCAAATGAGACTTGAGCCTGTCCTTTTATCACATGACGCCTCAATTGATTCCATCTTATCTTATTTCATGGGTAAGAATACACAGCAAAGACAGGAGTTTATCATTAATAATTTAAGGGTAGTAAAAGATCAAGCAGAAGGAAAAGAGAAAGCTGATGCAGAAGCAGACGAAAATATACAAATAGATATAGCATCGTAATTATGTCAAAGGATTCAGAAGAAAATCAATTACCAGAGGAGGAGCGCAATCCATTCGAAAACAAACAGCTTGATGAAAGCGTTGTTCCCGTTAGCGGTTTATATAAAAGTTGGTTTCTTGATTATGCCAGCTATGTAATTCTTGAAAGAGCTGTCCCAAGTTTATTTGATGGTTTAAAACCTGTTCAAAGAAGAATATTGCATTCCATGAAAGAAATGGAAGATGGGCGATATAATAAAGTTGCCAATATTATTGGAAACACGATGAAGTTTCACCCTCATGGAGATGCTTCGATTGGAGATGCTTTAGTTCAAATCGGGCAAAAAGAACTCATGATTGATTGTCAAGGGAACTGGGGTAATACTTTGACTGGAGACGGTGCTGCAGCACCAAGATACATTGAGGCACGTTTGTCGAAATTTGCTTTGCACGTTGCGTTTAATGGAAAAACAACCAATTGGTTGTCAAGCTATGACGGTAGAAATAAGGAGCCGGAGCAACTTCCAATGAAATTCCCGTTACTACTTGCACAAGGTGCCGAAGGAATAGCCGTTGGTATGGCATGTAAGTTCCTCCCTCATAATTTTATTGAGCTTATAGATAATTCCATTAGTCACTTGAGAGGCAAAAAGGTGCAGTTTTATCCGGATTTCCCCAATGGAGGCATGGCTGATTTTTCCAATTACAATGATGGAAAAAGAGGAGGAAGAATTAGGGTTCGTGGAAAGATTAAAAAACAAGATGCCAAGACTTTAATCATTAATGAAATCCCTTATGGGACGACGACGACCTCATTAATTGATTCTGTTTTAAAGGCTAACGATAAAGGTAAGATCAAAATAAAAAAGATTGAAGACAATACGTCAGCAATTGCCGAAATCATTATTCATTTGTCCTCAGGGGTATCCCCTGACAAAACGATTGATGCCTTGTATGCTTTTACCGATTGTGAAGTATCGATATCTCCAAACTCGTCTATTATTGATGGAGAAAAACCTGTATTTATAGGTGTTTCTGAAATTTTAAAAACATCAACAGACAATACTTTAGCCTTATTAAAAAGAGAGCTAGAAATCAAGTTAGAAGAGCTTGAGAGACAATGGCATTTTGCCACACTTGAAAAGATATTCATCAATAATGAGATGTACATTGATTTTAAGAAGTATTCTGATAAAGTAGCACTCTATGAATATTTGTACAAATCTTTTAAGCCTTTCAAAAAACAGTTGATTCAGGAAATCACAGATGAAGATTTACAAAAATTAACTCAAATCCCGATGATAAGAATCACGAGATTTGATGCCACAAAGGCAGATGACAATCTTCTTAAGATTGATGAGCAGATTAAAGAAATCAAGCATCATTTGGCTAATCTTGTGGAATATGCAATCAATTATTTTAAAGATTTAAAGAAAAATTTCGGTTCAGGAAAAGAGCGTAAAACAGAGATAAAAACTTTCGATAATATCAGTGCATCTAAGGTGATTATTGCAAATAAAAAACTTTATGTTGATTATGAAGAAGGGTTTATTGGTCATAGCTTAAGAAAATGTGAGGCTGTTTGTGACTGCTCAGAAATCGATGATATTATTTGTTTCTTTTCAACAGGGAAAATGATGATAACCAAGATTGCAGATAAAAAGTTTGTCGGAAAGGATATGATTTATGCTCATGTTTGGAAAAAGGGAGACAAGCGTAAAATTTATCACATGATTTACCAGGATGGTAGAGGAGGTCAATCGATGATGAAGCGTTTCTATGTAAATTCAATTACTCGGGATACTGAATATGATCTTACCAAGGGGTCAAAATCTTCAAAGGTCCATTATTTTTCTGCCCATCCGAATGGAGAAAGGGAAGTGGTTAATGTTATTTTGAGACCTAGACCGCATCTTAAGAAATCTAAATTCGAGGTTGATTTTGGTGAATTATTGATTAAAGGAAGAAAGTCTGTTGGTAATAGAGTTACCAAGGAGCTTATTCAAAAGGTGGTTTTAAAGGAACTTGGAGGTTCTACTCTTGCGGCAAGGAAAATTTGGTATGACCAAACTGTAACCCGTTTAAACGATGAGGAAAGAGGATCTTTTATTGGAGCTTTTAAAGGAGAGGATAAGATTCTTTCGATATACTCAAATGGGGAATACAGATTAAGTAGTTTTGATTTGTCAACCCGATTTGATGAAGATATTGTCCATATTGAAAAATGGAGTCCAAAACATGCCATTTCTGTAGTTTATCACGACGGTTCCAAATCTCAGAGTTTCGTAAAAAGGTTCTTGTGTGAGGTAACCAGTGATAAAAGAGTCTCTTTTATAAGTGACAGCAAAGGTTCATTTATGTCAGCTTATTCCACGGCGTATCAGCCAGAAGTTACTTTGGTTTTTAATAAGCAACTAAAGGAAACTAAAAACCTACCGAATAAAGTTATTCAATTGGATGAATTTATAGAAGTTAAGGGAATGAAGGCTCAGGGGAACCAATTGACAAAATACAAGGTCAAGGAGGTCCTATTGAATCATGATATTCAAAAAAGTAAGGAGCCATGGCCAGATGAGGTTGAGGAAGTGGTTGAGGTTCAGCCTGAAGTAGAGTTAGTGAACAAGGAAAAAGATGCTGATACTTCAAATTCAATTTTAAAAGATTCAAAAGAACATAAGGAGAATTTTGAAAAAAAAATAGTTCCCGAAAAAAGAAAATCAATTAAGTCAGAAGTAAAGAAGAACACATCTGTTAAAGTAAAGGATGAAGTGGTAACAGAAACGAAAGAATCTTCCAATACCATAGAATGGGACCTTACAAGTGAGGAGCCAAAGGAGTCAAAAGAGAACAGTAAATCGAACAAATCAGACGATGACGAACAAATGAAGTTGTTTTAGAACAACCCTATAAAGTCATGGTTTAGAACAAATGTTCCTGCTTGTTTAGTGGTCTAAAAGTTTAATAGAATAGACTATTCTATGGATGTATTTCTTGGAAGCTTTTCTTTTTTATACATTTGGCAACTTTTGACGAGAACACTCGTTTTTTAACTGAATATAACTAATACTATAAAACCTTGCTCGACAACAGCAATTTGTCTATAAAACGATTTCTCAAAAATCTGATTGGGGTTTTGATGTTTTCTTTATTTTTTTCTCTTGAATTATCTGCTCAATTATTTGATCCTTTTGATATTCGATTTGTTACCTCTCAGAAAGGTGGAATAACAATGTTATCCAATGTGTCTGTTTCCTGTGGTTCAAGTGGGGGATGCGCATCTGCAGTTGCTCAGGTGCCTCCAAACGGCAACTCTTCGAATGAGAATTTTAGTATGTCATATATTGATATAGATGGTTTAAGCTCTACTTTTATGTCGTCTAGTGATAGTTTAAATTTAGATGATTGTAGTGAAATCTCTTGGGCAGGGTTGTATTGGAGTGCTGAAATTAATGCAGGTGTACCCGGTTTTAGTACGAGAAATACAGTAAAACTGGCTGTTAATTCAGGTTTTTATCAATCCCTTATTGCGGATGAAATGGTTGATGCATTCACAATTAGCCATCCAAGTTATCATTGTTTTAAAGACATCACTTCGATAGTTCAAAGTGCAGGTATAAAGGCACGATTTACGATTGCTGATATAACAACTCAGACGGGTAATAATAAATTCGGAGGATGGACAATTGTTGTCGTTTACAAAAACATCTACAATTCAATGAGAAACTTATCAGTCTTTGATGGTTTCGGCAGTATTGGTTTAGGTAATACATTAGATATACCCATTACAGGATTCACCACACCTTTAGCTGGTCCCGTTAATTTTGAGCTTGGTGTTGTTGCCCACGAAGGTGATAGAGGGGCTTCGGGAGATCAGTTGAGATTTAATGGTGCCGGTAATAATGTTCAAATTTCAGATGCGTTACATAATGCTACCAATTTATTTAACAGTACCATTTCCAATGGCGCTGTTCTTACACCTTTCAGGAATCCTAATTTTAATAATACCTTAGGGTATGATGCAGCGATTTTTCTACCTGATAACACCTCTTTTAATTACATTGGAAACAATACATCATCTGCAACCATTCGTGTTCAAACTTCTTCCGAAAATATACTCTGCCGTGTTTTTACATCAGCAATAGATATTTACGAGCCTGATTTGCGGGCATCAGTTTATATTGATGACCTGAATGGAGGAATTGTTGAGCCAGGGGATGTTTTAGAGTACACCTTGGTGGGAAAAAATATTGGCTCTGATTTATCCATTAATACATTTGTTGTGGATACTTTAGACCCTCGAACGACCTATGTGCCAAATTCAATTTCGATAGATTATGGGCCAAATTCTGGTGTGAAAACGGATTTAAGTGGAGATGATCAAGCAGAGTATGACGTTTTTACCAATTCGATAAAAGTTCGAATAGGAAATGGCGCAGATGCTACTAATGGAGGAGAGGTGCAGGCATCTCCCCAAGGAACGGATAGTACTGTAATTAAATTTCTTGTTACTGTTATTGATGATTGCTTAATGTTTCAATGTGACTCTACCTTAGAGCATGTTGCTTATATCTTTGGAGAAGGGTTCATTTCGGGAAATGAATATGGAAATAATGGCGCCTCCGATTTGTTAGATGCAAATGGGTGCCCCCTTGCTGCCAGTAATGTATTGTTAATTGATGTGTCGGGTTGTCCTCCACCGGAGGTGTTATATAACCCGCCTTTGTGCGTTGGGGATTCATTGGAGTTATCAGCATCTTTTTCAGCTTTAGCGAATTATGAATGGTCAGGTCCAAATTCATTTTCTGATGTCAATTATCAAACTGGAGTTGGTGACATAAGCTTAAGTGATACCGGAGAATATCATGTCGAAATTACTTTTCCTGGTTTGGATTGTTCTCTCGACACCTTTGCTACGGTGGTGATTTATGAAAATCCTGTGATATCATTAGTCAATCTACAAAATAGTTTGTGTTATCAATCTGATGATGCATTTATTTCTACTGATGTAAGTGGTGAGAACCCCATTGATATTTCCTGGTCTAATGGTGCTGTTGTAGATAGTATTGGTGGGCTTTCTCCTGGAGATTACATCATTAATGTGGTAGATGACAATACCTGTATTGCTGTTGATACCTTTTCCACTACTGAGCCTACAGAGTTGGTTTCAAGTGCAAGTGTGATTACTGATTTTAATGGATTTGGAG
>JABJEE010000005.1 GCA_018665005.1 Flavobacteriales bacterium | reverse complement strand
CATTCATTTGGCAGCAGAATCTCATGTAGACCGATCAATTGAGGGTCCAATGGAGTTTGTGATGACCAATGTAGTCGGGACGGTCAATCTTCTGAATGCAGCAAAAGAACTGTGGCAATCTGGCCAGCATGTTTTTCATCATGTTTCTACGGATGAGGTTTATGGGTCCTTAGGTGAATCTGGTCTTTTTACTGAGGAGACTTCCTATGACCCAAGAAGTCCATACTCGGCATCCAAAGCATCCTCAGATCATTTTGTCAGGGCGTACTATCATACTTATGGTCTTCCCATAAAAATGTCAAATTGTTCTAATAATTATGGGAGTCATCATTTTCCAGAAAAGTTAATTCCCTTGATGATTCACAATATTGTAAATAAAAAACCTCTTCCTGTTTACGGGAAAGGTGATAACATTCGTGATTGGTTATGGGTAGAAGATCACGCGAGCGCCATAGATAAAATATTTTCTGAAGGACAAATCGGTGAATCTTATAATGTTGGCGGCTTAAATGAATGGACAAATATTGAATTGGTTAAGTATCTGTGTAATATTCTCGATGAAAAGCTAGGTCGTAGACAAGGAGAGTCCGAAGAGCTAATTACATATGTTAAAGATCGTGCGGGGCACGATAAAAGATATGCTATTGATGCATCAAAACTTGAAAAGGAGCTGGGATGGACTCCTTCCATTAAATTTGAAGAAGGTTTAAATAAAACAGTGGATTGGTATCTTGAAAATGCTGAATGGGTTGATAAAATCATCAGTGGATCATACCAGGACTATTATAAAAAAATGTATTTAGACAGGTAAATGGGGATATTTGGGAACTTATTTAAAAAGAAAGAAGTTCTTCCTCCATTTGATTTGGGAAGGTTTAAGACAGATATGCACTCTCATTTAATACCGGGAATTGATGATGGGTCACAAAGCATGGATCAAACCATTGCAATGCTTGCGAAATTTGAGAGCTTAGGATATACTAAGGTTGTGACCACTCCCCATATTATGTCAGATACTTTTCCTAACAACAAAGAAACGATTGAAGCAGGTCTGAAGGAGGTTCAAAAGGAGATTAAAAAAGTAGGAATTCAAATTGAAATTGAGGCTGCTGCTGAATATTACTTTGACGAAACACTCATGCCTAAAATTAAAAGCAAGGAGCTTTTAACATTTGGTGATAATTATGTTTTGGTTGAATTTGCATTTCATTCTCCGCCTCAATATCTCGACCAGCTTTTTTTCGAGCTAAAGACTCATGGTTACCGACCTGTAATTGCGCATTTTGAGAGATACATCTATTATTTAGGAAAAATTGACAATGCTGAGGAATGGCGGACCAATGGAATTAACATTCAAATCAACTTGAATTCATTATTTGGGCAATATGGACCAGATATTAAAAAACAAGCTGAAAAACTAATTGATGCCGGCCAGTTTGATTTTGTAGGGACTGATTGTCATCGAATTGAACACCTCATGTTTTTAGAAGAGCATTTATCTTCTCCCTATCTGCATAAGATCGGAAAGTATTTAGTTAAGAACTTGGTGCTTTGATTGTAAATTTTCTCAGACACGCCAAAACTGAATTGAACTCTCTAAGTGGTAGAGATTTCGATCGTATTTTGATACCTGAAGGACATGAGCAATGTCAAGAAGTTAAAAGTAAACTCAATCGTATTCTGAGTAATGAAACAAAAATATATTGCTCTACAGCGGTGCGTACCCGACAAACAGCTGGATTGATTTTTGGGAATCAAAAATTAGTCGGGTACTTTGAAGAATTATACTTGAGTAATAAAGAAACGATACTTGAATTTATCTGTAGTCAAGAATCACATCACGAGATCTTAATTATCGGGCATAACTTTGGTCTTTCTGAAATAGCCTCCTACCTATCAGGAGCCCAAGTGGTCATGAAAACGAGTGGCTTTATTCGTTTAGAATTCCCAGGTTTATCTATTGCTGAACTGTCTGCTTCTACAGGTGTTGTGAAGTCAGTTCATCGATGTAATATTGATTAATACAGAACTTCTTTTCAATAATTTTATATTTGTTCCCAATGGTTATAGCTGACATCTTAAAAAAGAACTTTGATCATTTCAAAGAGATAAAGATTCAAGAGAATACATTTTTCTATTTTGAATGTGATCAACTTCCTGATACAAGGATTTTAATGACATCTGGATTAAGTGAGTTTAAAATGAACGTTCATGAAAAACACTTGGGTGAAGAGCATGCAGAATTGTTTTTTCTTCTGCCTGTGTATTGGAATGAAAAAGATGTATTTGAAAAAGAGAATGAGTGGGTATTTTCATGTTTATTAAAAATCCAACAACATGTTCAGAATAACAATACTTGGATTGGCAATGGTCATACGTTTTTAATGAAAGAATTGATTGCTTCTTTTTTTAAAAAATCCACGCTTTCTCATTTCATGGTTTCGGATCCAATTGAGCTCAAGCAGATTTTGAAACCAATTGTGTTGGAAGAAAAAACGATTCGTTTTTTGGCACTAATACCCCTCTATAGAAATGAATTTAGTTTTAAAGAAGCACGGGGCACATTCAAAATGGAAGAAAAACTAAGTCAATACCGTGTTACTGAAAAGATGGATGGTTTTAGGGAATCTGTAATTAAATCACGAATTTCAAGGCTTTTTAAAAGATGAAACCCCCTTATTATAAAGCCCACCTGGCATTATTTCTGGTCAATGTACTCTATGGAGCAGGTCATATTATTGCCAAAGGTGTAATGCCTGAGTTTTTAACACCGTCTGTGTTTATTTTTTTAAGGGTAAGCGGGGCCGTTATATTTTTTTGGATACTGGCCTTGTTGTATAACAATTTTAAAATCCAATTAAAGGACATCCCATTATTTATCCTTTGTGGTATATTTGGTGTTGCCGTTAATCAGCTTTTTTTCTTTCATGGACTGAACTTATCATCATCCTTTAATTCTGGCATTATTATGTCGATGAACCCAATAATGGTTGGTATTTTATCTTATTTTTTGCTCAAAGAGAAACCGACATTGATAAAAATAGCTGGTGTTCTCCTTGGTGCTTCAGGAGCAATCTTACTTACTTTAAAAGGTGCTGTAGGGAACGGGGATTCTATTATCGGAGATTTATTTTTAATAATTAATGCAATGAGCTATGCGCTGTATCTGGTTTTGGCAAAGCCTTTAATGAGTCGTTATGCGCCAATAACTGTAATCACTTGGGTCTTTACATTTGGTTTATTTTTTGTTTGTGTTTTTCCATCTACAATACCAGACTTGGTTCAAACGGATTTTGCTTCAATTCCGAGTGAGATATATTTAAAGATCGTTTACATAATTGTAGGGGTTACTTTTTTCACTTATTTACTGACTATTTACGGTTTACAGTTTTTAAGCCCAACAGTTTCAAGTTCGTATATTTATTTTCAACCATTATTGGTGGTTTTATTTGCATTTGCCTTTTCATATTTAAATTGGTCAGCAGATTATACCAATACCATTACTTTTGAAAAAATTGCTTACATGATTTTGATCTTTTTAGGTGTTTATCTTACATCAAAATCATCAACAAAAAAAACAGTATGAAAAACATTTTAGTTGCCATCGTCTTTCTTCAATGCATTAACTTACTCTATGCGCAAAAGCATGCCGTTAACGAAAAAGATTATCTCGAATGGAAGCGAATTTCTAATCAGGTGATAACGGAAAATGGTGATATTGTATCCTATTCAGTAGATCCTTTAAAGGGTGATTCGTATTTATATATTCAACAAACATCTCCTTTCAGATTGGATTCCTTTGAACGGGCAAGCAATTTTGATACTCCCTTAAACAATGACTTTGCCGTTTTCAAAATAACGCCTGGTTACGATACCTTGAGAAAGGTGAAACTAAAAAAGATTAAAAAAGCAAAATGGCCCAAAGATACTTTGGGTATTTATGATTTCTCCAAAAACCTTTTAATCAAGGAGCCAGGAGTTACAACATTTTCTATAGCGAAAAAGGGAAATACTCTTGCGTATTTACAGGTTATTGAACCCGAAGCAAGGAAAGGTTTATTTAGCTCATGGTTTGTTTCTGTAAAGGACAAGAAAAAAGAAAAATGGTTGAAGGTTTTTTATTCATATCCTTTGCTGTCTTTTGATGAGAGCAATGTAAAGTCATTTGTTCTGTCTCCCAACGGAGAACAGATTGCCTATATTGAGGCCGTCTCAGGTGATGAGGATAAAGATTCAGAGAAGCTCGTGATTCGCAATACAAAAGGAGGCGAACTCGTTCGTTCTTTTACTGCTCAACAAAAATATAAGCTTCCAGTATGGAGTGAGTCATCTCATAAAATGGTTTTTTTCTTCTCCAACGATACCAGCTTAAACAATTATCAAATGACCTTGTATGATTTTGAGTTAAGCGCTTCTCTTTCGTTCGGTGATACTTTAGATGCAAAATTAGACGCTACATTGGTGCCTTCTCAATGGAGATCTCCCTTCTTTTCTAAGGATGGAGACCGATTGTTTTTTGGTGTTCATGACCGGGCTGTAAAGGAACAAGAGGATTCATTACTAGATGAAGAAAAGTATCACTTAGACGTGTGGCATTTTATGGATCAACAAATTCAGCCACAACAAAAAAAGAGACTCAGTAGAGATAAAAAGAAGAGTGATTTATACGTTTATAATATAAATCAGGTCAGCTTAAATAAGCTCTCTAATGATACCTTAAGCGTAATGGTAACAGACAAGTATGAGCCTGCTTATGCATTAGCATACTCAAACGAGTCATATGCTATTGAATCTCAGTGGTCATATCCATGGAAAAAGGATTATTATATCGTCTCACTTGATGATGGTGAATCGAAAAGGATAAAAAAGAGCCTTAAATATCCAGGAATCATGTCTTCAAGTGCCAATTACTTTACGTATTTCGATGAGAAGCGGGCAGAGCATCAAATCATTGATTTAAAGAACAATACAGAAACCTGTATTACCTGCTCAATAGACAGTACGGTATGGACACGTGACATTAACGGAATGCCTATAGACGCTGGACCAGTCCGCACGTTAGGATTTACCAGGCAAGATCAATTTGTTTTTCAATCAAAATGGGATATCTGGTCATATGACCCTAAAATGGATACCTTAATATGTATAACAGAGAGACAAGGTGAACAAAGACGGATACAAATGTCTATGTACAAAAAAAACAGAGATAGTGTATATATTGATCTTTCTTCTAGTTATGTCTATGGTTTAAATAAAATAAATAAGTCCATGCACCTCTTTAATTGGTTGAAGCATGAAGACCACTATGATTTAATTGAAAACATGATTTCTCCACACAGGTTTCAATCCCTAGTCTGGTCTGGTGATGGTGAAAAAGCATTGTTGAGAAAATCTTCAGTACAGGAATACCCAAACGTAGAATTCGTTGATAAGAATTATCAAATAATTGAAAAAATATCTAATGCAAATCCACAACAAAAAGATGTTTTATGGCCTTCCGTTGAGTTGGTGAATTGGTTGAGCTATG
>JABJEE010000004.1 GCA_018665005.1 Flavobacteriales bacterium | reverse complement strand
ATATACTCTACAGACTGTAAAGCGGACTTAAAGCTCACCCTTCGTTCACATCAACCCCTCCTGATCAATAGAACAAAACATAAACAGATTAATAGTAAATTCAGTTTTACAAGTTCACTTACTGGCTTATCTTCGAATATCAATATTGTTAATCATCTTGGTCTTGGTGCCGAAGTGAACTATATCACAAAACCAAATCCACAATATAATTACTCCCCTATCGTAATTGTAAATGGTGAAAGCGGCACTCGTCCATGGAAAGGTCATCAATGGATTGGATTCGACACCAGCACAATTGTTTTTGAAATCATTTTACCTAAAAGAAAAAAGATCAATTCAATCCAACTCAGTTTTTTGGAATCGAATGGATCATGGATATACTTACCTAAATTGATTCAGGTTCAAAGTTTAAAGAAGAAAAGAATAAAAACCTTTAAGTCTGAAATCATTAACGCTGAGCTCGTAAACATAAATATTGGTAGACGCTTGAAAAAAATAAGATTCATTATCGATAATGTCAAACTCATTCCGGACAATCATCCTGGAGCAGGTCATACCCCTTGGACATTTATTGATGAAATTGAATTTCATTAACAAATATTGAGAACATACATTCAAACTAAACTTATTTTAAACCTTTCGTTTTATCTGATGTTGTTACTTTTGCACAAAGATTAATATATGTCAGAAATAAATTGGACTTCCATTAAATCCTACGAAGACATCACATTCAACTATTGCGAGGGCGTTGCCCGTATTGCATTTAATAGACCTGAAGTCAGAAATGCTTTTCGTCCAAAAACAGTAGATGAAATATTGGATGCTCTAATTATTTGCCATGAAAGTCAAGAAATAGGTGTCGTTTTAATTTCGGGAGAAGGTCCATCTCCAAAAGATGGTGGATGGGCATTTTGTTCGGGAGGCGACCAGCGTGTTAGAGCCTCTCGAGGTTACAAAGGAACCGACGGAGTGAGCAAATTCAATATTTTAGATGTTCAAAGACAAATTCGCTTTATGAATAAAGTAGTGATTGCTGTAGTTCCAGGTTGGGCCGTGGGAGGAGGTCATAGTTTGCATGTTATATGTGATTTAACTTTAGCGTCTAAAGAACATGCTATTTTTAAACAAACCGATGTAGATGTTGCAAGTTTTGATGGAGGTTTTGGATCTGCTTACCTTGCACGACAAGTCGGTCAAAAGCGCGCCAGAGAAATTTTTTTCCTAGGTGCTAGTTATTCAGCACAAGAAGCATTTGAAATGGGCATGGTAAATAGAGTCGTACCTCATGACGAATTGGAACAAACCGCATTTGATTGGGGACAAGCAATTCTTAAAAAGAGTCCTACCGCCATTAA
Source organism: Flavobacteriales bacterium (assembly GCA_018665005.1). GTDB lineage: Bacteria > Bacteroidota > Bacteroidia > Flavobacteriales_D > Crocinitomicaceae > UBA952. The sequence goes on along the minus strand of JABJEE010000004.1, from coordinate 2,780 downwards.
GATGTCTAAATTTGCTTTTAATCTTATTGATGACGGATTGGTAGGTCAACAAATATTTGCGGGGGAAGCAACTCGGCTCGCTTACATGACTGATGAAGCGGTTGAAGGTAGAGATGCATTCCTAGAAAAAAGAGACCCAAACTTTAAACAATACCCCAAATTCCCATAAATATGTCAGTAAGAAATCAAGAACCTAAATCATTATGGAATCATTTTGCAGATTTAAATGAAGTGCCTAGGCCGTCAAAAAAAGAAGAACGCGTTATCGCATTCATGATGGATTTTGGTAATTCGTTAAATCTAGAAACGATCAAAGATCACATTGGAAATGTAATCATAAAAAAACCAGCAAGTCCAGGAATGGAAAATCGTAAAAAAGTGATTTTACAATCACATTTAGATATGGTACACCAAAAAAACAATGACACCATATTCGATTTTGACAATGAAGGAATTCAGATGCGCGTTCAAGGCGATTGGATTGATGCCGAAGGCACTACTCTAGGCGCCGACAATGGGATTGGTGTTGCCACAATTATGGCTACATTATCGTCAAACGATATAGAACACCCAGCTATTGAAGCATTATTCACTATTGATGAAGAAACTGGAATGACAGGAGCCAAAGAAATGGACGGAAGTCTTTTTGATGGTGAAATACTTCTTAATCTTGACACTGAAGATGATGACGAATTATCAATAGGTTGCGCTGGAGGCATTGACACAAACACTTCATATAGTTATACTTCAGAGCCAATTGTAAATGGAAGTAAATGCTTTGAAATATCTATTAAAGGTCTATTAGGGGGTCACTCTGGAATGGATATTGACTCGGGTAGAGGAAATGCAAATAAATGGTTATCCAGAATACTTTGGACGCTATCACAAAAAATCAATGTGCAATTAATGTCATTCGATGGAGGAGGCTTAAGAAATGCCATCCCTAGAGAAGCATCATGCTTTGTTGCCATTCAGAACAACGAATGTGATTCCTTTTCGGATATTTTCAGGACCATGGTCGAAACTTTTAAAGATGAATATGATTCAATTGAAAATCAAATGGACTTGTCTTTTACTGAAACCGATAGTTCTAGCGACGCTATTTCAAGTAAAGACTTCAAAAAAATTGTAAATACATTATGCTCTGTTCACAACGGTGTATTCCGAATGAGTCCTGATATAGATGGCTTGGTCGAAACATCATCAAGTTTGGCTCGTGTTGAAATTAAAAATGGGACATTCATTACACAATCACTTCAAAGAAGTAGTGTTGATACTACAAGAGATGAGGTTGCAATGGTAATTAAGAGTTGTTTTGAAAACATGGATTGTGATGTGGTTCAATCTGGAGAATATCCGGGATGGCAACCCAATCCGAATTCAAAAATCCTCGTAATTATGGAGCAGCTTTACAAAGACATGTTTAAGGAAGACCCACAAGTCAAAGCATGTCACGCAGGTTTAGAATGCGGTATACTTGGAAAGCACTTACCAGGAGTTGATATGATTTCATTTGGACCAAATATTCGAGCAGCCCATTCTCCCGATGAAAAAGTACAAATATCCTCTGTTCAAAAATTTTGGAAATTTTACTTGGAAACATTGAATCAAATTCCTGTACAATAGAATTGATTATAATCAGTTAAATTTAAAGATAGAAAAGACATATGCAATTCGAGTTAAATACCATTGAAGAAGCCGTTGAAGATATAAAAAACGGTAAGGTTATTATTGTTGTAGATGATGAAGGACGGGAAAATGAAGGTGATTTTCTAACCTCTGCTCGTAATGCAACGCCTGAGCTAATCAATTTTATGGCTACACATGGCCGTGGATTAATTTGTGCACCTCTAAGTCAAAAAAGGTGTGATGCGCTTGGATTAGAGCTCATGGTGAAAAATAATTCAGCGGCTTACGAGACTCCCTTTACGATTAGTGTTGATTTAATTGGACACGGATGTACGACAGGGATTTCAGCAAGTGATAGATCCAAAACAATCCTTGCCATGATTGACCCAAAAACAAGACCTGAAGAGCTTGGAAAGCCAGGACACATTTTTCCTTTAAGGGCCCGAAATGGAGGTGTATTGAGAAGAGCTGGACATACTGAAGCAGCTATAGATTTATCGCGATTGGCTGGACATGAAGAGGCTGGAGTAATTGTAGAAATACTGAACGAGGACGGTACAATGGCTCGTTTACCAGAGCTTATAAAAATTGCAAAAAAATTCAACCTTAAGCTTATTTCAATTGAAGACTTAATTAAGTACAGGATTCAAAATGAAACTTTAATATCAAAAACGATTGATGTAAAAATGCCTACCACTGTTGGTGATTTTCAATTACATGCTTTTAAAAACGTTCACAACCAACAAGATCACCTTGCTTTAGTCAAAGGAGAATGGGAAGAAGACGAGCCCGTATTGGTAAGAGTTCATTCTTCCTGTATTACAGGTGATATTTTTGGTTCTTGTCGATGTGATTGTGGCCCTCAGTTAGAAGCAGCCATGGAGAAGATTGAAAAAGAAGGAAAGGGAGTTGTGGTATATATGAACCAAGAAGGACGCGGAATCGGATTAATCAACAAGTTAAAAGCATACAAGCTTCAAGAGGATGGTTACGACACATTTGATGCAAATGTTAAGCTTGGATTCAAACCAGACGAGAGAGATTATGGGATTGGTGCGCAAATCCTTAGAGAGCTTGGTGTAAGTAAAATGAGGCTGATGTCAAACAACCCTAAAAAAAGAACAGGTCTTATCGGCTATGGATTAGAAATT
>JABJEE010000003.1 GCA_018665005.1 Flavobacteriales bacterium | reverse complement strand
TGGCAAAAGCCTTTAATATGGACATGTCTTCATGGCAAGAGATTTCAGGTTATTACAAAACCTATTTTGGCTTTCACATTATCATTATCCTAACCATTTTTTCTTGCTCTTTTGGAGCTTCAATTATTTCTAAAGAGGAGACCGAACGAACTTCTGAATTCCTTTTCACAAGACCTATTTCAAGAAAAGAAGTTTTTATGACCAAAATGTTGGCCTTATTCTCTATCATTTCGTTGAGCTTTCTGATTCAAAGTCTCGTTGCTTTATTAATGATAATAATGGTGGTAAATGACCCCGTTAACTGGAATCATCTTTTTGAAATGCACCTGAACGGGTATGTGCTTTGTCTATTTTTTGGAGCAGTTGGACTCATTTTTTCTCAAACTCTCAAAGGAATTAAAAATTACATGGGACCCGTTGTGGGAGTTGTTATGGGTACCTATTTTCTACATGGTATTGGCTCTGCAGTTGATGACGCCAATTGGATCGCAAAGCTTTCTCCATTTCATTATTTAGGTGTAGATGAATTTCATCCTTTGGCTATTATTGTTTTTACGCTAGCTATCCTATTATTGACGCTCGCAGCATTGAGGATTTTCGATCGAAAAGATATAGGGGCTTAGATCCTATTGAAAGACCCTTACGTAATCTACCGCCATAGTTTGCGGAAACTCTGTAGTGTTATCAGGACTTCCTGGCCAATTTCCGCCAACGGCAACATTAAAGATGAAGAAGAAGTTTTGATGAAACTCTGTCAGCTCTGATCCACCTATATCCATAATGTGATATTGCACATCGTCTCTTAAAAAACGTATACTATTCGAATCCCAAATGATCGAAAACACATGAAATTCTTCCGCAAACAGTTCTCCTGAAGGAAGAGAATTGCTCCCACCATAATTGGCATGGCTTCCGTTGTCTTGCCAATGAAGAGTCCCGTAAACGGTTCTGTCATTAAATCCAGACCCTCCAATCATTTCCATAATATCAATTTCACCACAACCTGGCCAGCTTGCTGTTCCAATATTATCGCCCAGCATCCATAATGCAGGCCATATGCCCTTACTATATGGCAATGCTGCTCGAATATCAACACGCCCATACTTAAAAGACTTCATGCCCTGGGTTTTAATTCTTGAAGAGGTGTAATTGTATCCTCCGTAAGCTTCCTGCTTCGCCGTTATTTTCAATAAGCCATCTGATACGGTAGTGTTTTCAGAACGGTAATATTCAAGTTCATTATTCCCCCAGCCCCAAGATCCATTTCCAATTTCTTGAACCCAATCAGAAGAAAGCTCAAAACCGTCAAATTCATCATTCCAGACCATGTTCATGCCAGGATAGCTCATTGGTGTTTCATAACCTGAAGTTGGGACCCCACCAGTAAAACCTTCATCTGTTATTTCAACGGTTTCTGAGTATTCAATAAAATCATAATAGCTCGAATGTGCCCGTGTTACAATTTGATACACACCGATAGCGGAATACGAATATGATGCTGTTCCATCTGAAGATTCGATGTAACTCGAATCGGATCCATCATAAAATGTGAAGCTGTAAAAGTTGGCGTTATCTGCGTTTGCCACGATATTCACCGTAGATTCATCAACCTCCACAATAGTACTGAGGTTTTCTGGCAAAACTACTGATGGAGTAGGTTCAGGATTACAATCTGAAGCCATAAGCAGTACCGAAACCAACATCCAAAAAGAAAATATCTTGGCCATAATGTAAATGTAGTTATTGTGCTCTTAATTTAAGATACCAGTGTAAGCCTTCCGATGCAGGCTCGTGATCATACTGAAGACTCATTGTAGAATCAGAGATCTCTAAAACTTTATAAGTTCTAACTCCCGTGTAAAATCCAATAAATGAATTGTTCGAAACGGTCAGTGTGGCTTCTCCGTTTTCTTCAACAACCGACCACTGCTCGTTCAATTGATCATCAAAAGGTGCTGTAAAGTCTCCTAAATTCTGAAATGAACCCGGAAATGCACCTTCAAAAGAATTGTGAATGTATACATCTCCGTTAGTTACCATGTCAAATTTAAATGCATTTAAGTGAAATGTATACCTGTCATCATATATACCACAACCTGGCTTATCATTTGGACCCGCAGACCACCATTCAGGAACGTCTCCCAACGGACTAATTGGATCAGGACCAACTCCAAAATGACCTGTTGCGCTAGAATCAATATACCAGGTCTTGAAACCAGGTCCATTAGCACCTCCGGTTAAAGCATTATAATAAGGGTTGTCTAATAGCGACAGATCTGTTTGGTCAATGACAACTTCCTGTGAGCTAGAATTACTTCCTCCTTTATTGAATACTGTCAAGGTTACTATATAGGTTCCTGCATTTGGATAAATCGCATAAACATTCGTTCCTTCTCCTTTTAATCCATTTCCAAAATCCCAAATATTTACCATATCTGGATTTGTTGCAGAAAAGTCAATGATGTTGTCACTAGAATCTGTAGGAGCATATGTAAAAACCGCATCCTCATCTAATGGGGCATCTCCTAATTGAGGATTTTCTTTCTTACAAGATGTTAGAGAAAGAATTCCAATTGATAAAACTGATAGTACTAAATATTTCATTTCGTTTAATCTAAATTAATTTAATATCCTGGGTTTTGAGACCAATTTCCTCCTGCCAAATCAATTTCAAGCTGAGGAATAGGGAAGAGCTCATGCTTACCAACAACAAATCCGTCAATATGTTGTTCTGCTTGACCTGTACGAACCAAGTCAAAGAAACGATGACCTTCACAAGCCAATTCGAGTCTTCGTTCATTATAAATGTCTTCAATCGAACTTATTGGAAACGGTTGAACACCTGCCCGAGCTCTAATTTCATTAAAATAGCCTTGAGCTGCACCAACATTTCCTGATTGAAAATGAGCCTCAGCCGCCATCAATAAGACATCTGCATATCTGATTACCCTGTAGTTCACTGGACTCGTTAAATCATTATCCGGCAATCCAATTTCTCCTTGGCGTTTGATGTATTTATTGTTATAATATCCTGTATGACCTCCTGCGCCGATTGCATAAGAAATCAAGTCTGGATTGTCCTGTTCAGCAATAAAAGCTTCAATGTCTAAAATGGTCACCCCTCTTCTGCCGTCAAAAGATGAAAAAGCATCGTATAAGTCTTGAGTAGGTAGGTTGTAGCTGTTGCCATCACCATATACGGGACCTACATACTGTCGGATTCCTTGAAACCCAGGACCAGCATTTCCTTCTAAACAAACCAAACATCCGTAACCTCCTCCTTCAGCTCCGGTATATTCAACGTCAAAAACAGTTTCACTGTTGTTTTCACTCGCCACTGAAAATAGCTGAGAATAATCATTGATTAAAGCATAAGCTCCACTGTTTATCACCTCATCAAAGGTGGTCGCTGCTTCTGAAAATTTATTTTGATACAAATAAACCTTTCCCAATAAAGACTGTGCGGCGCCTTTGCTTGCTCGTCCTTTCATTAAGGAGATTAAATCTAAGTCAGGAATCGCACTGGTCAAATCGGATTCGATTTGTGCGTAGACCTCTGCTTTTGGCGCTCTTTCAATCTGAGTGACTTCTTCTGCTCCTATTCTTTGATCTATAACCAATGGTATATCTCCAAAAAACTTAACAAGCTCAAAATAATAAAACGCCCTTAAAAATTTGGCTTCAGCTATAATTTTGTTTTTTCCGGTAAAATCAATATTGTCTTTATTTTCCATGATGAAATTACAACGGGTAATTCCAGAATACATCCAACGCATCACGTTCCGTAATTCATTATTTACTCCTCCATGCGTCATATTGTCTATTTGATGAAGTCCTTGAGTATCATTAACACTTTCACCTCCTGCAATGGTATTGTCTGAAGCAATTTCACTAATCCAAACATTCATAAATGTGCTTTGAAGTAAATCATATGCCCCCGTAAGTGCCATTTCGTAATCCGCAGGTGTTTGAAAATAATTTTCGGCATCCTGAGTAAAAGGCGGCGTTACATTCAAAAACTTTTCACAGCCTGTAAACATGATACATGCGAATACTGAAAGAACTAAAAAAGAATTTTTAACTGTTTTTTTCATCTCTTAAAATTTAATATTTACACCACCCATAATTGATTTGGCCTGAGGGTAAAAGCCGTAATCTACACCACTTGAAAGTGTTCCACCTCCAATCTCTGGATCATAACCATAATAGCGATTTAGGGTCAATAAATTATTTCCTGCTAAATAAACCCTGAAGGATTCGATTTTTAATTTACGCATCCATTTTTTAGGGAAGGTATAGCCGATTTGAACGTTCTTCAATCGAACAAACGATCCATCTTCAACAAAATAATCCGAGAACGAATTGTTTCTTGTTGCTCCTGTAGTTACTCGAGGATGCTCATTTGAGGTTCCTGGACCTACCCACCTATCAATGACATAGTCCAGCTGATTGGCATATGGTTGCTGTCTTTCATAGTTTCTGATGATTTCCTGACCAATAGCCGAGTAGATGTTTGCAGAAAAATCAATTCCTTTGAATCTCAAATTCATATTAAAACCCATCACGAAATCTGGAATTGGTGAACCAATAAATGTTTTGTCATCATCATCACCGAAGCTAATGACTCCATCACCATTCTGATCAACAAAAATCAAATCTCCTGGCTGTGCTCCATCCTGAACCGCCTTATGATTATCAATTTGTTCTTGGGTTTGAAAAATCCC
>JABJEE010000082.1 GCA_018665005.1 Flavobacteriales bacterium | reverse complement strand
TTATAATATTCGTCAAGAAGGTTACAAAGTCTTCACAGCTTTAAATGGTGAAGAAGGCCTTTCACTAGTAAAAAAAATTGAACCCTCAATGGTTTTGTTGGATGTTATGATGCCTGTGATGGATGGTATTGAATCTTGCAGGGAAATTCGATTGATGCCACTGAGTGAGCAACCTATTATTGCAATACTATCCTCACGTTCTGAGGAATATTCACAAATAGCCGGTTTAGAAGCAGGAGCAGATGACTACATTACCAAGCCAATAAAACCACGACTACTATTAAAAAAAATCGAGTCATTATTTCGAAGAATAGAACACGGAAAATCAAGTGCCATTAAAGTCAGTAAAAATGGAATTAATATTGATCGAGAAAGGTATAAGGCTTCAAAAGATGGAATGGATATTTACTTGCCAAAAAAGGAATTTGAACTTTTAGAGCTACTTATGAGTAAACCAGGAAAAGTATTTAATCGCGACCAAATTATGTCGTTGATTTGGGGAGACGATACCATTGTTGGTGAAAGAACAGTTGATGTGCACATTAGAAAGTTACGTGAAAAAATCGGTGATAATTGTGTCCGGACAATTAAGGGTGTTGGATATACCTTTAATGATCTATAAAACTTTTACCTACAAATAAGCTGAGTCTTTAAGGCCTATGTTAACTGAATATTAAGGAATTCATTTAATTATAATCTTAACATAATAATCGATTAACCTAAATAATAGGGATCTGTTCGATCTTTGTACCAACAATATTAATTCAAGAAAAAATGAAAAAAATGAAAATGTTATTAATCGCTATTTCTGTAATAGTGGCAGCGGGTTGTAAGAAAAAAGGATGTACAGATCCAACAGCTATAAATTTCAATATTGAGGCTGAAAAAGATGATAATTCCTGTAAGTATAATACGGACGAAACTTCTGTTATAGTTTCGAATAATATTACAACAAATACTACATGGACCGCTGATAAGGTGTATGTCTTAGCGAGTCGTGTTACTGTTGAATCTGGGGTAGAATTAACCATTGAAGCTGGAACTATCATCAAAGGGCAAGCCGGTTCAGGTCCAAATGCTACTGCACTTTTGATTGCTCGAGGAGGTAAATTATTCGCTAATGGAACGGCTGAAGCTCCAATTATTTTCACATCAGTCGCTGACGAAATCATGACTGGCCAAAAAGTAAGTCCGAATCTTGATCCAAATCTTGATGGTCTCTGGGGTGGATTGATCATATTGGGTAACGCACCAATTTCTGCCGCATCAGATGTGGTTCAGATAGAAGGGATTCCTCCATCGGATGCAAATGGTTTGTACGGAGGTTCTGATGCAAGTGATAATTCAGGGTCGATAACTTATATTTCTATCCGTCACGGTGGAGCAAATATTGGTGAAGGAAATGAGATTAATGGTCTTACTCTTGGCGGTGTAGGAAATGGAACTACCATTTCAAATGTTGAAGTTGTTGGCAATCAAGATGATGGGATTGAATTTTTTGGAGGAACTGTTAATGTTTCAAATGCCCTTGTCTGGAATGCTGGTGACGATGCGATTGATACAGATCAAGGATGGTCAGGTACTCTTGATAATTTTATCGTTTTGAATCCTGGCGATGAGTGTTTTGAATTAGACGGACCAGAAGGATCAGCATCAGGAATACATACTATTACCAATGGAACTACATACGCTGGGCGTGCCCAAGGATTGGTCGATTTAGACGACAACTCTAGCTTGGTATTCACGAATCAATACTTCTTTGGTCTTGCGGATGGTCAAGATTTCGATCAAGTGCCAACGGCTGATGGATTTTTAAATGCCTCTGATTTTCAAGTAACCCTTCCTGCTGGAGGAGTCTTAACTGATTTCTTTAAGGACGGTTCGGATGCTTTTACATCTGAAGTATCAGAAGGTGCAAATACTGTAGGTGCCAATGCTTCTGTTTTTACGGGATGGACTTGGGCTGGTTTATCAGGTAACCTATCAGGAATATAAAATTAAATAATCAATTGCTTTTGCGGCACTCGTAGAATCTCTCTACGAGTGCTCTTTTTTGTTAAAATAAAATAAGATGAGAAACCTTTATTTGTTGTTCATATTTATCATGTTGAGTTCTAATGCTTTTTTCGCACAAAGCGGGATTATAAGAGGTTCTATTATTGATGGTTCTTCAGGAGAATTTTTGCCTATGGTAAAAATACAAGTTGAAGGCTTGAATAAAGGAGCGTTTTCAGACCTTGATGGAAAGTTTGAATTTAACCTACCCGTTGGTATGTATAATCTAATTTTCTCCATGTATCCTTATAATAAAACAGTAATAAATGGTGTAGAGGTCACAGCAGAAAAAGTGACCCTTGTTGAAAATACGCCACTAGAGGCACAATTAACAGAGTTCGGTGAGGTAACCGTTCAAGCCGAATACAAAAAAAATACAGAAAATGCCATACTCAGAATGAAATTGAAATCGGCCAATATGATTGATGGTATATCCGCTTCAAATTTCAGAAAGACAGGTGATTCTGATGCCGCATCGGCCATGAGACGTGTACCAGGCATCTCTATTACAGGGGGAAAATATGTTTTCATCAGAGGGATTGGAGATCGATATAATAAAACCATACTGAACGGACTAGACATTCCAGGATTAGATCCAGATAGGAATACCCTTCAGATGGATATTTTTCCCACCTCGCTCATTGACAATATGATTGTCAATAAAACATTTAACGCAGAGCTACCTGCTGATTTTGCGGGTGGTTTGGTCAATATCGAATTGGTCAGCTTTCCCAATAAAAAAACACAAAGCATTTCATTTAGGGCAGGCTATAATCCCAATTTCCATCTAAGAAATGACTATTTAGATTATCAAGGAGGTAAATTAGACTTCTTGGGTTTTGATGATGGAACGAGAGCCATTCCTGCAGAAACAAACATTCCCACATTCCCACAAATCATAGGAAACCCTACCGGCTCTCAGGCTGATCGATATACTGACATTCTAAATTCATTCAATAAATCCCTTGCCGCGAAGGAGTCTCAAAGTTTTTTAGATGGCGGTATTTCAATGAATTTTGGAAACCAAGTCAAAAAAGAAAAACGGACAATCGCATATAATTTCTTGCTCAATTACCGCAACAACACAGAGTTTTATCGAGATGCTATTTTTGGTAGATATGGATTGCCAGGAGACCCAGATCAAACGGCAATGGACACGATGGAGTATCAACGAGGTGATTATGGAGTGAATACGGTTATGCTAAGCACCCTCGCCGGATTTGCCGTAAAGACATTGAAGGCAAAATACAGCATTACCGCCATGCATCTTCAAAACGGAGAATCAAGTGCTGGTATATTTGACTTTATCAACGATGATGAGGGGTCTTATTTTACAGGATATCAGCACAATCTTTCTTACAGCCAAAAGTCTATCTCCAATCTTCACATCGCTGCCAAATACAAATTTGAAGAAGCAAAATGGGATTTGGAATGGAAGCTTTCCCCAACCTTTTCAAGAATTAAAGACCCTGATATCCGTTTTACACGTTACGAGAACATTGACGGTGGAGTGAGAATTAGCACGGAAACAGGTTTCCCAGAGCGAATTTGGCGTGACTTATACGAAATCAATGGAGTCGCTTTAGTCGCTGCAAAGAAATCATATGAAGCTTTTGGCTCGAAGGCCGAGCTTAAGTTGGGAAGCGGTTATTCTTACAAACAACGTGATTTCTCTATTAAGAACTTTCAGGTGAATGTTAGGGGAGATATTCCTTTAACTGGAGACCCTGACGAATTGTTTCAAGACGAAAACTTATGGCCGTATCTTGGAAATCCATCAGAGGGAACAACCATTGAAACTCCTTTTCTGCCGAGTAACCCCAATTCTTTCAACTCAAATATCAGCAACATCTCTGTATATGTTTCCAATCAAGCGACAATTGGAAAGAAATTCAAGTCGATCATCGGACTTCGTACAGAATACTACACACACAGATATACTGGGCAGGATCAACTAGGAACAAACGTATTGAATAATGACAAGGTCCTGGAAAACCTAGGCTTGTTTCCTTCCGTGAATCTTGTCTATTCAGTAACTGAAAATCAAAATATAAGACTCTCATATGGAAAAACAATTGCAAGGCCTTCATTTAAAGAACTTTCATACGCGGAGATTTTTGACCCTATAACGGGTAGAACATTCGTAGGTGGTTTGTTCAGAGATGCAGACAATGCAACAGGAGTTGTTTATTGGGACGGAGAACTGACCAGTACCAATATACATAACCTTGATTTTAGATGGGAGATTTTCCCTTCTAAAGGGCGGACCGTTTCTATCAGTGCCTTTTATAAAAAATTTATCAACCCTATTGAAATCATACAATATGCAACACAACCAGGGGCATTCCAACCTAGAAATGTAGGTGATGGTCAGGTTCTTGGAGGAGAGTTCGAGATTCGTGAAAACCTTAGCTGGATCAGCAAAAAAACAGAGGCCTTTGATTTTGTATTGAATGTAACCGTTGTGGATTCTCGCATTGAATTGAGTAAAACAGAATACGATAGCCGTGTGGCAAATGCAAGAACTGGTCAAGTGATTGAAACCTTCCGTAAGATGGCAGGTCAAGCTCCCTATATTATTAATGGTGGTTTTTCATACAATGGTGCCAAAAAAGGATTTTTTAGCAATCTTCAAGCCGGCTTGTTCTATAATGTACAGGGCGAAACACTTCAATTTGCCGGAATTGTAGACCGACCAGATATTTATACGGTCCCTTTTCACAGCTTGAACTTCAATATTAACAAGTCTTTTGGAAAGGATGAAATATATTCCATAGGAATAAGAGTAAGTAACTGTCTGAACGATCGAAGAGAAAGTATTTTTAAATCCTTCAAAGCAGAAGATCAATACTTCTCTCAATTGTCTCCTGGAGTGTCGTATAGAATAAGATTTAGAGTCAATTTGTAATATAATTTATATTCTATTCTACCCCCAAATACTTGCACACCTCAACAAACCCTAGTTTTAGATCCGATAATTCGATGATTCTGTCTACTAAAGACGACTCATCGGTATTTTTTATCGGTGAGTCTTTTTTTTGACCATCTGTATCCTTTGTCATGCAGAAAGTTATAACCTTTTTAAGTTTAATATTCAGATTAAGTTTGTTTTAACATTATCTTAATGTTACTTTAATCTAAAATAGGATTAATACCATTTAATTTGGAG
>JABJEE010000081.1 GCA_018665005.1 Flavobacteriales bacterium | reverse complement strand
CCAACAAAGTTCTTTTGTTCTCCTTTTAATTGAAACAATAGGTCTTTGATCGAAGCGGTATTTAAATTCACTTTTTCGCCTAAAAAATTAACCCCATTAACTTCAAGTATTTTTTGCTTGAGGTCTTTTTTGATTAAGGCAGCTTTTTCCTTGTTTAATACTTCGATTTGTTTTGAGAGTTCACTATTCTTATCGATAAGATCAGTTATCGACTTTTCAATATTTTTTGGTTTCTTGAGTATACTTGAAATACTTTCTAATGTAGCCGTTCGATCTCTAAAATAGTGCTGGGCAGAGTCACCAGAAATCGCTTCTATTCTTCGAATCCCAGCTGCTACGGCAGATTCGCTTGTAATTTTAAATAAACCGATATCAGCAGTAGAATTAATATGTATACCACCACATAACTCAACAGAGTTTTCAAATTGAATAACACGAACAGATTCACCATATTTTTCACCGAAAAGGGCCATGGCTCCCATTTTTTTTGCTTCAGCTATTGGAATATTTCTTTTTTCATTCAGTTCAATGTTTTTTTCAATAGTGCTAATAACTATACTTTCAATTTCAATAAGCTGTTCGTCGGTTACTTTTGAAAAGTGCGAAAAATCAAAACGTAATTGCTTTGAATTCACCAGTGAACCTTTTTGCTCAACATGTGTCCCTAAAACAGATCTTAAGGCATGATGAAGTAGGTGAGTGGCAGAATGATTTCGTGCAGTATTTAGTCGTTTCTCAATGTTTATAGAGGCTTTGAAATGGGCGTCTAATGTTTGTGGTAATTCACTCACGAAATGCACAATTAAATTATTTTCTTTTTTCGTGTCAAATATGCTGGTTTTGTTTTCGCCACTTTGAATCCATCCGGAATCTCCAACTTGTCCACCTCCTTCGGGATAAAAGGGGGTTTTATCGAAGACCAATTGGAAAATCGTTTTTCCTTTTTGAACAACTTTTCTGTATTTAACTATTGAAATTTCAGCTTCGATGTGATCATATCCAATGAATTCAGAAATAGAATCTTTACCCAGAAGAACCCAGTCGTCAGTTTCAATGGCACCTGCATTTCTAGACCTGTTTTTTTGGTCTTGGAGATGGGCGTTAAAACCTTCTAAATCAATATCCATTTGATTTTCCTTAGCCAATAAGGAGGTCAAATCTACAGGGAAGCCATAGGTATCATAAAGTTCGAATACGGCTCTTCCTTCGAGTTTTTGCTGCTTAGCTTTCTTAGAATCTTCAATGAGCTGTTCGATTCTTTTTATTCCGTGCTCTAATGTTCTGTAAAAGCTAATTTCTTCTTCTTCAATTACTTTGCTAATTAGTTTCTGTTGCTTAATGAGCTCCGGATAGGCATCGCCCATTTCTTTAGCAAGAACAGAAACCAACTGTCCAAGGAATGGCGTTTTAATATTTAGGTTCTGGTATGCATACTTCAAGGCTCTTCGTAAAATCCTTCGAATCACGTATCCTGCGCCATTATTAGAAGGAAGTTGACCATCAGAAATTGAAAACGCAATGGCTCGTATGTGATCTGAAATCACCCTTAATGCGATATCAGTTGTTTCTTCTTTTCCATACGGCACACCGGCAATTTCTTCAATTCTTCGAATTAAACATTGAAAAAGATCGGTATCATAATTTGATGTTTTACTTTGAAGGGCCATCGCTAGTCTTTCAATTCCCATTCCAGTATCTACATGGGTTTCGGGCAAGTTAACTAGAGATTTGTCAGAATTACGATTGAACTGAATAAAAACAATATTCCATATTTCTATGACCTGCGGGTGATCTTTATTAACAAGCGATTTACCATCAATTTTATTCCTTTCCTGATCACTTCGTAGATCAATATGAATTTCTGTACAAGGTCCACAAGGTCCAATTTCACCCATCTCCCAAAAGTTGTCTTTTTTGGATGCAGGAATGATACGTTCTTCCGAAATATGCTTTTTCCATATTTCTATACTTTCTTGATCAATTTTTAAGTTATCAGATGTATCTCCTTCAAAAACGGTCACATACAATCTATCTTCTGGCAACTTGTATACTTCAGTTAGGAGTTCCCAAGCCCAGTCAATAGCTTGGTCTTTAAAGTAGTCACCAAAAGACCAATTCCCAAGCATTTCGAACATCGTATGATGGTAGGTATCTACACCTACTTCTTCAAGGTCATTATGTTTTCCTGAAACTCTTAAACATTTTTGTGAATTTGCCACACGTCTGTTTTTAGGAATTTCGTTACCCAAAAAGTAATCTTTGAATTGATTCATCCCTGCGTTTATAAACATTAGGGTAGGATCATCTTTCACGACCATAGGGGCAGATGGAACAATTACATGTCCCTTTTCTTCAAAATATTTATAGAACCTTTTACGAATCTCCGAAATCGTCATTTTACACGTTATAATTTGCGAGGTAAAGTTAGAATTTATTGTTCAATGATTAACTACCTTTTCTTTATGCTTAATTCATTTATTCAACTTTTTATATTTATTGTGAATAAATATATATTTTCGATTAAATTATCATTATGAATTTTATTGAAGAAAGAGTAGAAGAATACTCTATGCTACATACCACTAAGGAAAGCGAGTTATTGAACAAAATAGATAGAGAAACCCATTTAGAGGTGCTTCGGCCCCGAATGTTGAGTGGTCATTTTCAAGGAAGAATACTCAGTATGTTGTCAAAGATGATTTCTCCCAACAGGATTTTGGAAATCGGAACATACACAGGGTATTCTGCGTTATGTTTGGCTGAAGGTCTTATGGAAGATGGAAAACTTTACACTATCGACATTAATGAAGAACTAGAGGACCGTGTGAGGCAATATTTTTTGGAATCGAATTACAATCAACAAATTGATTTTGTTATTGGAGATGCTTTACATTTGATTCCTAGACTCAATGAAAGTTGGGACGTAGTATTTATTGATGCAGACAAAAAAAATTATACTAAATATTTCAATATGGTAGTTGCATCGGTAAAATCTGGTGGGTATATCATTGCGGATAATGTATTATGGTCGGGAAAAGTTGTGGAAAAAGATCACGTTGACGAGGATACACTAGCTTTAAGAGTTTTCAATGATACTTTGTCAAAAGACCCCAGATTTGAAGTGATTTTGCTTCCTGTAAGAGATGGCTTATTGATAGCACGTAAAAAATAGTAATATTGAAACGAGAAATAAAAACGACTTCTGATGGTTCCCATACCCTATATGTACCACAATTAGACGAACACTACCACTCTATTCATGGAGCCATTCAAGAATCAAGGCATGTTTTTATTGAGAGTGGAATAAAGTCCCTATTTAAGTCACCAATAAAGGTTTTGGAGGTTGGTTTTGGTACAGGATTAAATGCCTTATTAACAGCTTTGTGGAGTAACAAAGCAAACATTGAGGTTCATTATACTGGTATCGAATGTTTTCCCATTGACATGAAACTAAATGAATCTTTGAATTACCCTCAAGTACTAGAAGAGAAAGAGTCAATAGAATACTTTACGAAAATAATTTCTTCTTTATGGCATAATGAATCAAAGATTCATTCATGCTTTACTTTACATAAAATTGAAAGTAGGATTCAAGAATATCACCCAAACCATAAAGTTGATATTATCTACTTTGATGCTTTTGGTCCAAATATTCAAGGGGAAATATGGGAAATAAATGTGCTTAAAAACATGTATAACAGCTTAAATGATAACGGAGTATTCGTAACGTATAGTGCAAAAGGCCAATTAAAAAGAGATTTGAAAGGATTGGGTTTTAAGGTAGAATCAATTCCCGGGCCTCCCGGAAAAAGAGAAATGACAAGAGCTGTAAAATTTTAACATTTTTTTTTAAAAAAATAGTTTGAAATGTGAAATTCCTAATTATCTTTGCACCGAAAATTACATTTCATAGTTGTAATTTTTGAGTTTTATAGTTTTAGCATGGTTTAGCAGAAAGAGGAACAAGTTACGGTTTGTTCCTCTTTTTGATTTATAAATATTTCATTGCTGTATTGAATTCATGAAGGATTAGTGCGGTAGCCCCCCAAATAAAATGTTTGTCATACTTGATGCCAGGAATATTCTTTAATACCAGCGTTTCGTTGATGCGTATGTCTTTAAAAGACTTTTTAGTTTGCGTATCTATATCACTGAGCATACAAATCAAAATACTGTGTACCTCTCTTTTATTCATTATAAATTTTGGAAATTCCTGATGAAAGAAAACATAAGGTTTTACTTCAAACCCGGAGACAGGAATAAAAATTTCTGTGAGTTCTCCGATAAGCTCTCCGGTATTCAAGTCAAACCCAATTTCTTCAAAGCTTTCTCTTCGTGCAGTGTATTCAGGGTTGTCATCTTTAGGATCTTGTTTCCCTCCTGGAAATGCAATTTGTTGGCTATGAGTGCCTTTGTATTTGGAACGTTCTATGAGAACTAGTTGAATTTGGCCATTAGATAGACTAACGTGAAGTGCTACAGAAGATTTTTTTACATTAGAATGGTCTGGAGTCTTATTATTCCTATAGGGCGCAAATTCAGTCCAAAGTTTTTCCCCGAAAACATAATGTTGCAGTTTAAATTTTATCTCTTCTTTTGTCATTAATTAAAATTAATGAACTTGATTGGTTTTAATTCGTTCTGAAATTGATTTTTTTTGAACCTGTTTTCATTTATTTGTTGATAAAAAAAAACATTGATTGAAACTTCCATTTTTTAATATAATGTATCTTTGTTCAGCGTAGAGTGAAGAGTAGTTTAATTGATACGAAGTTCAGGGTTTCTTTTCAGTAAATTCATCTAGGACTTCAACTTTTTTCTACTTTGTAGTAATGTGATAATAAAATAAATAATTTTTAGAGATAATGGCAAAAAGTAAGCTGGAATATATTTGGTTAGATGGGTACCAACCAACTCAAAACATGAGAAGTAAAACGAAAGTTATTAACGATTTCTCAGGCAAAATTGAAGATTGTCCAATGTGGTCTTTTGACGGCAGTTCTACCAAACAAGCAATGGGTGATTCTTCGGATTGTTTATTGAAACCAGTTGCAATTTATCCTGACCCCGCTAGATCAAATGGTTATTTGGTCATGACGGAGGTTTTAAATTCTGACGGGTCGAATCATGAGTCGAATGGCAGAGCAACTATTGATGATGACGATAATGATTTTTGGTTTGGTTTTGAACAAGAATATTTTATTATGGACAGGTCAACCGAGCTTCCATTAGGATTTCCTCGAGGAGGATTTCCGGGACCTCAAGGATTGTATTATTGTTCAGTTGGTGGACGAAATACACACGGTAGAGATTTTGTAGAAGAGCATGCTGATTTGTGCATTGAAGCTGGTCTTAATTTTGAAGGAATCAATCAAGAAGTGGCTAGTGGGCAATGGGAATTTCAGCTCTTCGCTAAAGGAGCAAAAATAGCTGGAGATGAGATATGGATTGCAAGATATCTATTGGATCGTCTAACTGAACAATATGGTTATTATATTGAGTACCATCCAAAACCGATTAAAGGTGATTGGAATGGATCTGGTATGCATGCAAACTTTTCTAACTCTACACTAAGAACCTGTGGTTCTAAGGAAATTTATGAAAGAATATGTGAAGCTTTTAGACCTGTTACCAAAGAGCATATTACGGTTTATGGTGCTTTTAATAATCAAAGGCTAACTGGTTTACATGAAACTGCATCAATAAATGATTTTAGTTATGGTGTTTCTGATAGAGGAGCATCAATACGCATTCCAATTATGACGGTTGAAAACGGTTGGAAAGGTTGGTTAGAGGACAGGAGACCTGCTTCTAATGGAGATCCGTATAAAATCGCGGCACGAATTGTTAAAACTGTAAAAAGTGCTGAGGTATCGATGGCAGAAAAAGCCTAATTGATTTTTTGTGTTTGTACTTAAGGGCCAATGAATATTGGCCTTTTTTTATGGTATTAATTTCAGAGTTTACTAAGCAGTGAAAATAGATAAGAATAAATGGATTGATTGCCCTCAAGTTTGAGAGTGATAATGGATTCATTCTCAGAATGAGTTGTTACAGGATGAAGTTGACTAAGAAACATTTTTAATTCGTTTAGGACAGGGATACCAGTTATCATTTCATTTGCAAGAATACCCTTCCATCCTTTATCATTGAGCTTAAGAATCTGTGATAAATCACCACCCAATTCAATTGAGCCTGATGTTTCTGATAATTCCATTGTTCTGTTATTTGTACTTATATAAATATTGTTAGAATTGAAAATTTTATAGGCTAAATTCACGTCATCAAACTTTATTGTTCCCGAATCTTTAGACTCACTTAATACTGAAATAACAGAACTCTTGAATGAAGATTTCATTAAAGAAGATAAATCATCGATGTTGACAGAATCCTCAAATTCGAATAACATATCCGTATTTGGAAACAAAATGGGATTGCCGTATGAGTTCAATCCAAAATAATTCATTGAAAAGTTTTTGATTTTATTTTTCAATGGGTTCATCGAATTTATTGCGGTGAGGTGATTTGCTCCAGAATAAAAGTGTAATCCTTTAGCTTTAATCTTTTCGTTTAATTGGTTTTCACTTTTATGTAGAATGTGAAGCATGATGTTTTTACTTGATGTATTGACATATCCTTTTAAATCAAGATCATTATTGGTGTTCTCATAGATTTGAATATCTGACTTCGGCGCTTTGGATAATTTATATTTGTGTGACGAATTAATCGCAGATAATATTTCTTGTCTTTTAAATGTAGGTCCATATAATTGAACATATAAATAATTATTGTTTGAACTGTATAGCGATGAATTAGATGTTTTGTGTTGACTTAATGCTCTAAGAAATACGCCATCTTTTCCACTAATATTAATAGACAACATTTCTAATGGCTCACTGATGCTTTTTAGGTTGTCTGAAAACTCTATAAATGGATTTTCGCTGTCTTTTTCAAATTCATCATCTAATTCCCCGAGTTCATATATATCTTTAAATAACTCAGAAGCACGATGGCTATATAATTCACTTAAAAGTATTTTTTTTGATAAACCTTTAATATCTATACGAACGAGTAAATTACACGTTTCTGGGACTTCGATGCTACTTTTCTCTTTTATCCTGCTAATTCCAGTAAACTGTACAATTAGAATGACGAAAACAAAAAGAATCATCAACAAAATGGTTTCGCGAACGTTTTTAACCATAATATAAAGATATAACTTATTTGAATTAATTATTTTTGACTATGAGATGGATTGTTCGTTTTTTGTTTAAGGTGTTCGGGTGGAAGATAGATAAGCATTCACCAAGTGGAATCAAGAAATGTGTAGTAGTTATGGGGCCGCATACTTCGAATTGGGATTTCATTTTGGGTAAAATGGCGTTTATGTCATATGGGATAAAAGCAAATTATCTTATTAAGAAAGAGTCTTTCTTTTTCCCTTTAGGTTTCTTTCTTAAAAAAATGGGAGGTATACCTGTAGATCGTAAGAAGAAAAACAACATAACTTTGCGCACAAAAGAGCTTTTTTTAGAAAATGATGAGCTTTTTTTGGTATTCACCCCTGAAGGAACGAGAAAGTATAACCCCAATTGGAAAAAGGGATTCTATTATGTTGCGATTGAATCTAAAGTACCCATTTACATAGCTTATGTTGATTATGCTACTAAAACAGGTGGTTTTCATAGTTTATTTGAGCCTACTGGAGATGTGGAGAAAGATATTCGTTCTATTAAGCTTGTTTTATCAAAGTTTCAAGCAAAAGTGCCTGAAAATGGAGTCAGGGTAGAATAGTTTAACCTGCTTTATTTGTTTTGATGGAATAGGGACAATGTTTGCAATTATTTTGACAACAATAGCCTCTTTTCAAATGATATTCCTCAGTAAAAATAATATACCCATCTTTGTTCAGGTAATAATCTTTTTTTTCCATTTTCTTTAACTTTGAAAACATAGAGAAATCTTCTTTCATGGAGTTTAATTTAATAACAAAATTTGATAAACGTGCAAAGTTGTCAAAGTTGCAACGTTTCCATACTACTAAACTAAACAACGATTTTAATAAATTGTTTGTAAAGCGCGATGATTTAATTCACAATCAGGTTTCAGGCAACAAATGGAGAAAATTAAAATGGAATGTGATTAGAGCTTTAGAGAATAATTGTAATATAATAAGTACATACGGTGGTGCATATTCAAACCATTTATTAGCTACAGCCGCGTTAGGGAAAGATATGAATCTCCAAACAAGGGCTTTCGTTAGGGGGGATGAACTTAATTATAGTTCAAATCATATTCTACAGAGATGTCATGATTTAAATATGGAACTTGTTTTTTTATCTCGTAATGACTTCAAAGAATTAAAATATTCTAGCGGTATTGATTCGTTGAATCATTCTGTTTGGAATGTACCCGAAGGTGGAGCAAATAGGGAAGGGGTCATGGGATGTCAAGAAATAATGGCCGAAACCGATAATAATTATGATTATGTGGTAATAGCTCAAGGCACTACAACAACGAGCTTAGGTGTCTTGACGAGTCTCAATCCTAAAACAAAACTCATAGTTGTCCCTGTCTTAAAAGGATTTGATTCGATTGGCGAAATGAAAAAACTTGCAAAAAAAATCAATTTACCTGCAGATTTATCTAGGGTTCTGGTTTTGGATCAATATCATTTTGGTGGATACAGTAAAACCAATAATATTCTAGATCAATTTGTGATTGATTTCAATAAGAGTAGTGATTTTAAAATAGAACAAACCTATACAGGGAAAGCTCTTTTTGCAATGATAGAGTATATAAAAAACAATTCCTTGAATGAAAACAAGTTACTCTTCATTCACACGGGTGGAATAGTTTAGAGTATTTTATCTCTTTTGTTAGATGTCTTGTAAAGATGTAAAGTCTTTAGATATATTTCAAATGCTCCAAGACTGTTCGTGGCTTGATTGAAATAAGAAAGGTTGGCATCGAATGATATACCCATTCTGAATCCTTTAATTTTAAAACCAAATGTAGTGACTAGAGCGTCTTTGTGTCTGTAGTAAAAACCGTAATTCACAGTAACTGTTTTATTAATACTGGTAATTGTTGAACCCTCTTTCAGCACATGTTCCAATGAAATACCTCCAATTAAATTAGAGCTTGGTCCAGTCCTAAAATACATCATTTGAGGTTGTATTCTTAAATCTCTTTTTCTTGTGAAAATATTCGCGCCAAAGTGCGCTACAGTTTGCATATATATGCGATCTCCTAGAAAAGAAAAATTAATTTTTTGTTTGCTTAAATGATTTAATCCAATACCACCATATAGTAATGTCTTGTTACGTAAGGTATGTTGATAAAACACACCCGTACTTATGTCAATTGTAGCATAAGAGGCGTCCGCATTAAGAGAAGGCTCGTTGTTGATTCCCGTGTTAAACCCTCCGCCTGTCCATTGGTTTTCCCAGGTCATTGATGAGGCATCGTATCCTTGTTGATAAAATCCAGGAGAAATACCGACGGATAGCTTATTTCTTCTATCCAAAGACATTGTATAATTAATAGGTATAGATACAGCTGTGGTCGTAAGACCAATATCACCGGTTTGATCATTAATGGCATTGATACCTATACCAAAGTTGTTTGATCCTAAAAACCCATCTGGAATCTTAAAGCTCGCATTTAGAATATTGGTTCTCATTGGTTTTTCTCCAACCGTAAACCATTGATACCTAAAGTTGGTGAAAAAGCTGTAATCTTCTTCCCCTGTAGCAACGGATCCAGCATTATACATCATAGGAGATTGTGACCACATACTCATGGACTTATCTTGCTGCGCAAAAACTTGATTTGCTCCTAGTAGAATTATAACAAATGCGATTTTTTTCATGATAACTATCTAAATAAGGTTACGTTTCCTTTTAATAACTTAGAAACGCCGTTAATGAGACGATACTCTAATAAGTAAGAATAAGTAGCCGGGTTTACCGGTTTAGCTTTGTAATTTCCATCCCAACCTTCGTGAGGGTCAGTTGTTCTAAAGACCATTTCTCCATAACGATTATAAATTCTAAAATCGACTTCCACAATTGCTCCGCCTTCTTTAAATCCATTATTGAAATTTTGATCCGCATCGACATTGGTCAATACCCTAAAAAAATCATTTTCACCATCGTTATTTGGTGAAAATGAATTGGGAAGAACAACCATTACTGAATCTTGAAATACAACAGATACGAAAACGGTATCATATGAAGTGCATCCTTCTGGTGTAGTGTAGGATGCCACATAATAGGTGTCATAAAACGGTGTAACCGTTAAAGAATCATTTGACTCAGGAGAAACTGCTTCTGAGACAACTCCGCTAGGGTACCAGATCATATTTCCTCCTGGAGGTGTTCCAGAAGCGAATAAATATGCTTCTTGATACATGAATATTGTAGTGTCAGGAATCTCTACATACGCTCCATTAGTCGTGTCTGACAGTGTTGCCACAACGGATGGCGTTGCACCAACATCAACGCTTTGTGCCGTTTGATTTGAGCCAAAAGTATTCGAAACGGTTAAAGTAATTGTATAGGTTCCTGGTGTATTAAAACAAACCGGACCGGGATTCGCTCCATTG
>JABJEE010000080.1 GCA_018665005.1 Flavobacteriales bacterium | reverse complement strand
TAGAATAAAAACTACCCACAACAATGTATATACAAAATAGGCGAAATAGTAGTAAATTCAAGGGTTATAGCCCTCTTCAACTTCTCAATGGTTTGATAGGTTTGAAGCCCGCAATCGCCTACTTTGCATATACTCAACTTGTGCCTAATTTATGTTGTATATGAAATTTTATGCTCTGACACTTACCTTAATCATAGGTCTATTTTCTTCCTCATTTATACTTGAGAAGGGAGATCCATTTGTGGGTTATTCTCAACTTGAAGAATGTAGGGAAGAAATACCTCTTTATTATGCAACAAAGAAAAAAGGTCCATTATTGGAAGCAGCTGAAAGGCTTCAAGATGTAAAAATTGTTCTTGTCACAACCAATAAAAAATCTCTGCCAACATACAAATACTACTATATAGTTATTGTAGAAGTCATGGATAGCCAAACAGCTGTATTGGTTGATGCCGATGATTATAAAAGCGGTGAGAAGCCTGGTTCTGTTCTATTTATGGGATACAAGGAGAAGAAACACTTTTTCTATAGAGCTGACTGTTTTGATCAAAATCTGAAACTGGATTCAGAACTAGCTGAAGGATTAATAATGAGAATAAACTAGGCACAACAACGTATATCAACCATGACGGACGCTTGCAGCTTTTGGTTATCTTCAAAAAATCTAACCAAAACCTACTGCACTGTCACGGTACATATACGTGACTTAGCTGCTATTAGAAAAAAATGACCAAGTTTTGGAAAATAACGAACACAATTGTCCTTGGACTATTAATCCTAATCTGCGGACTTGGCACTTTTTATAAACACATTTCGTTCGGACTTGGACTTGGTGACATGTTTGGATATTTGGTCCTTTACCTCGGGACTTTAATACACCTGATTCTGACTTTGATTTCACGAAAAAAAGGAAGTCTAAGACATACTTTTCTGACTTTAACCTTTTTGACATTTACAATTCTGATCGTTCTAAATGCTACCATTTGGCGTGGACATGAATACAAATGGAATGGTAGCATTTTTTACTTGCCATGTCCAACAGAAATAACGATTGACAACCAAGAAATTCAAAAAGAAGAACTCATTACCATGTGCACTATGGATTACTACTCGGAGTTCTCAGGAAATTGGAACGGACAATTTGTAACGATTACCAAAGGTGACATTAAAGTACCTGAAGAACTTGAAGAGTTCATTCAAAGACCAATAACCAAAGTTGAAATTGAACCTGACATTCGTGAGATTTATGATGATAACGAAATAAGAAAAGAATTCAAGTTCAAAAAGGACACATTACGACAAAACATGAACTACGAATTCGCAGGTGAAATTCGAGCGATAAGAAATGAAATACCAGTGATTGAAGTAAGAATAAAATAAAAAAAACAGCAGCTAACAATGGGTATAAAACATAGGGCGGATAGTGGTTTCCGCAAGTTTTCGGCACTTATTTATGTTCGTTTCGGGCGGACAGTAAAGAGCTGCGAAATGCCCTACGTTTCATACCCGAGATTTAGCGCCAATCGATGATGGAAACGATACTAGTTCATGCTATCGACGGAACAAGCGTTTGGGTTCCGGTTATTGCAAAAAGACTGAATGACTCCCATTACCGAATAGAAGCGAGTGACCACTTTGATGCATCAGATTCTAGTTTCTTGCTCGAATTTATCCCAGGTGATGTAGTGGAATTAGGATCACGCCAATTCACAAATGGTGAAAGACACATGGTTGCAGTAGGCTTGGTTTCTCCCTCAAACATGAATTTCAAGGATTACTTTGAGTTTCAATTTAACTGTGTCCAAGGGATGATGAAAATCACAAAAGAGCAGCAAAATAAGTACAGACACGTTATTGAGAGAATAGACCAAGAATCGTTGAGTGGTAAATTCTTTTACCCAAAAGTCCTTGAAGAAATCAAGGCAATTAAAAACCTTTAATCACTGGCGCTAACACCGTATACGTCCCATGCCTGTTCACTGCTACTTTCTTCGTAAATTCAATCGAACCAACTAACAACCGCAGCGGTCACGGGACATATACGTATCGTTAGCAAACATTAAAAGCTCCAAATGAAGATTCTATTAGTTCTATCATTTATTACATGTTATTCATTAAGCTCTTTCGCACAGGATGAAGTTATTTCAATATCCCAAAAATCAGATGTCTATAATTATCACGTCTTAGAGAATAAGCCACTATTCGGCAATACTTCGAAGAAAGAGGACAGCGAAAAAGCCTTCAAGGAATTTATTCAAAATCAAATTGATTCATTAGACCTTAATCAAGGGAACAAAACTTTTGTGTCATTCGAAATCGCTAAAGATGGAAGTATTCAAAATGCAAAAGTCTTAGTCGGTGAAAATGAAAACTTTAATAAAGCTGTGGTTGATTTGGTTACAAAGTCGCCCAAATGGAAACCAGCAACAAAAAATAACGAAGCGGTTAAATCATCATACCTCTTCGAAGCAAGCAATTGATATAACGTTTGCTAACAACGTATATAACTCATATCAGGGCGCATCGTCCTTTTGGTTATCTTCAAGGAAACCAAAACGACCTCTGCTGATACGAGGTTATATACAAGATTTGGCACCAATTTGAAGAATTGATGAAGCCCACATTACTATTTGTACTGATTGTCTTGTTAGGATCTTGTGAGCTAACCAGCAATAAGACGACAGAGCCGAACGAAGAAGCAAAACATTCTGAGAAAAATCAAATTGACGAGAGACTGATTGGTGAATGGGGAATTTATGCACACATAGTAAATGAAGCAGGATGGAATTGTAATGTTTGCCCAAGGATAGTATTTGACGGCTCTAATATGGCAACACTGACACTTCCTTCAGGAGATAAAGAAGTTTATGAATGGAGTAGATCAGCTAATAAATTGAAAATAATATTTGCAGGAGATAATAAAGCAGAGTCTTATTTAATTGACTCCCAATACGAAATGAAATTCGACCAGCAAGAAAAATTCATTGAACTGGTTTTATCGCTGCCTGAAAATGAACAATACATATTGAGAAAATAAAACTGGTGCCAACAACGTATATGATTCATGATCGGACGCGTTGCACTTTTGGTTACCTTCAAAAAAGCTAAACCAAAACCACAAAGCTTATCACGAAGTCATATACGTGACTTGCCACCAATTTGAAAAATGAAAACGCTAGAAGAAAATATTGACCTTGAATTAGAAAAAGTCGTTTTTCTCTGTAATGCTGAAGAAGGAAATCCAGGGATTTATGAATTTACGTGGGAATTGGGTTGCTACGACCTGAAAATAGAAGATAAATACAGAATTGCCCGAACCATTCTAACTGAAATTTTAAATGAAGGTCTCGTGACATTAGAAAAATATTCTGACTCTTCCTTAGAATCTAAGATTGAAACAATTACAACTGACCAATACGACAAATTGCTCAACAACCCATATTGGTGGTATCCTTGTAACGAGATATTATCAATCGAGCTGACAAATAAGGGAAGTGGATTTTTGGACAATATTTCGGAATCACTCAAGACCCGATTGTACAAAAGATGGGGCGGAAAAAAACAAAAAAACTGGTGGCAACAACGGCTATAGTGCATGCCCTGCGGGACACGCACCATAGCCAAACCGTTAGCTACCATTAAAAACAACCAAATGAAAAAGGCAATTCAAATAACACTTTTGATACTAATCACAACATTAACTCAAGCACAAACTAATCCTAGCATTTTCCAACTAAACCTATCCAGCGACGACTTAATTGTAATCAAAAGCGGTTCTGTCACAAACGATGGGGTGCTCATTTTTAATCGAGATGAGATGTCATTGCAAACAGGAGACATGGATCAATATCTAGAAATAATAGTTGGTTCGAATTACAGCAATTCACTTAAAGCGTTGAATTCTGAGTGGCTCTTTGAAACGTTCAAAGCCTTTACAAAAGGAGATTTAACTATACAGAGTTTGAAAATTTTCAAGGACAGTAAAAACAGGAGAAATGTGCTCATTAAATACTGGGACTTTGAATCAGAGTCTTGGGTTGAGTCCCTATTAGCGGATGTAACTGAATTACACAAAAGTTAACGGTAGCTAACAACGTATATAACTCATATCCGGGCGCATCGTCCTTTTGGTTATCTTCAAGGAAACCAAAACGATCTCTGCTGATACGAGGTTATATACAATACTTGGCAACCATTTAAAGACACCAGCTACAATGAAAATTAGGACAATATTAGTATTAGTTGTTCTTTTTTCGAGTTTGAATCTCATCGGACAAAACCGAATTATTTACGGGAGAGTGATCTCCGACGCAGAGTATGGCAACCAAATCCTTGACCCTTCTTTAATTTGAGAATGAAATCCTATTTTGATCCATTAGTGAAGATACTGAAGACACTAGGATTATAGATTTATACGTGGTTCCAAACGTCTGTTCGGAATATTCCGAACAATGAATACGTAACAGAAGCTGGCTAATATGAGAAACGAACCTTCGGCAAAATCCATTATATTCGCCTTGTTAAGTCAAGCAATTGGGTGAAATGCCCTCCGCGGCCGATTGGGTTGCTTAGCGGGTTGACTTAGCGAAAAGAGTTCTTGTAAATAACTGATATTGAGCATATTGGAGCGTTAGGTTCAAAACCCTCTCTCTCCGAACTTAGGTCAGTTGTTAAGTGCGGAGAAGGTTGTGAAATGAAGTTAAGGCTTGCTTTTATTGGTTTTTTAATCCTGTGTCAGGCAGCTGTTGCGCAGAATAGGAGCAATGTTTGGGTCTTTGGTCGTGGAAATGTTATGGATTTCAATTTTGATCCACCAGCGTTGTCCACGACCTCATGGGCTCCCACTTCGCAGGCAAATTTGCTTCTAGATGCCAATGCTTCAAACACGTGGTGTGATGCCAATGGTAGCTTGCAATTGTATTTTCTCAATGGGAAGTATTATGATGGCAACGGGACTCTAATACCAGGTGGGCAAGTTTCTGGGTATAGCCTTAGAGATTGTATGGGGGAATTAATTCCAGTGCACGCGGGGGGGTTCATGCAGTCGTATAGTAGTGATACCATTTATCACTATTTCATTTACCATCCTATCATTGGTGGTGCAATTACGTGTGCCAAGTATATACGTTTAAATAAAATATATTTTAATGGTAATAGTTGGTCAATAACATTTTCAGACGATTACCATGGGATTAATGATTTGGGATTGATTGGGTTTCCAACATTAATTGAAGATGATATTGATCATAAACATTTTCTGATAGTTTCAAACTACACTTATAATGGGAATGATAATACTGTTGTGGTTATTAATAATGGTGAATTTGAAACGTTAAATAATAATTGGCCTTACTCACAGATGGATGTTGAACTAGATTCTGTATACCCTTCAAGGGGAATGTTTTATCACCCGTTATTAAATAAATTATTCGGTTGGCGTCATTACAATGCTCCACGTAGAAGATGGGGATTCTGGTCATGGACGAACCAAGGGAGTGGCAATTTCACGCTTGATTCAGTTTTCTTTCCAGCGGTTATTCCAGGATTGACTGGAAGCGCCGCATTGGAAAATTTCCGGCTTCATATGACGACAACCTCGTTGGATGGAAGGTATATGTTCTGTTTCTCTCGCTTGTCGAATGATCCAATGCAGTATATACACTGCTTCAGATATGATTTATTGAGTGAGGATAGTTTGGATTTTGTAAATAAAGCTGTCGAGATTCCCATGGATACACTGCTCCGCATTTTTGAATTGACCGATTTCCAAATTGCACCTGATGGCAATATCTATTTTCAAATTTTGGAACAAAGGTTTCAGAATGATCCGGGAAATCGACGGATCGGCCGAATAGTGAACCCTGGTGATCCGGATACATCAAATATTTATTTT
>JABJEE010000079.1 GCA_018665005.1 Flavobacteriales bacterium | reverse complement strand
CTATGATATCCAAGAACTTTTGGTAGAGGAAGGTGCATTTAATATCATACTGCACAAAGATGGTTCAACCAATATTCAAAATGCTTTGGCCACAACCGATGAGGGCGAAAGTGAAGAACCTATGGATATTCATCTGAAGAACATTGAGCTCAGAAATTTAGACATTCACAAATTTGATGAAACGACTAATATGGATGTTGAAACGTTTATTTACTCTGCTCAAGGTGGTTTCAAAACACAAGGAGAAATAATCAAAGCCCATATTGATACAGATTTTGAATTGAACGTAATTGACAATGGAGACACCACGTACATCAATAAAAAGCACTTTGATCTACATACGGACGTAAAGTATAATGAGAAAACAGAACTACTAGACATTCAACCCTCAGGCATTCGAATGGAGCATGGAGACTTTGGAATTGAGGGCTCCATTGACATACAAAAAGAAATGAGTCTTGATCTAGAAATTAAGGGAACTAAGCCCAATTTTGATATGCTTATTGCATTTGCCCCAGTCGATT
Source organism: Flavobacteriales bacterium (assembly GCA_018665005.1). Lineage (GTDB taxonomy): Bacteria > Bacteroidota > Bacteroidia > Flavobacteriales_D > Crocinitomicaceae > UBA952. The sequence goes on along the minus strand of JABJEE010000079.1, from coordinate 2,491 downwards.
TAATCCCAGTTTTGGAGCGATACAAGAATGCCGGAAATATATATTTCAATGCTCGTGTAAAAGGACCAACTTTACACGGAATCATGCCTTTTATAGATGCGAACTTTGGGGCAAGCGAAGCTTACCTTGAAAACACTGGTGAAAGAAAAAGAATCGAAGATATGGGCTTTGAGGGTCATTTTACAAATGGCTCTGAACGTAATTTAAAAACAATGGAGTTCTCCCTTGAGGGCATGACAGCAAAGCTCGAGAATGGAACATTATTAGGCTCTTTATCGGTTAAAAACTTTGAGGAGCCAGAAGTTGACATGCAACTTAATGCCGATTTTGATCTTGAATTCCTAACAAAATTCTTGAATTTGGAAGGCGTAAAAGCTGGTGGAAATGCTCAACTTGAAATGAGATTTCATGATATTATTGATTTAGATCGCCCAGACCTCGCTCTTAACGAATTGAACCAAGCCTACTTTAGCGAGCTAAAAGTACAAGGAATGAGCCTTGAATCTACAGATCTTCCTGCACCATTAAAAAAGCTCGACATGCATCTCATTATGAACGGCAAGAAAGCAGATTTAGATTTATTTGAAGCTGAATTCGGAAATTCCAATCTCTCAATTAAAGGCTATCTATCCAACCTACCCGCTATAGTGCATCATACCAATATTCCAGTAGTTGCGCATCTTGATATAGAATCCAAGTTTTTGGATCTTGCTGAAATCACAAGCTTTTCAGAGAAAGACAGTTCCGGAATTGATGAACAAATTGAAGATCTAAACATGGGACTGTCATTTAAATCTTCTGCGCGTGCGTTCACAGAGTCTAAAAACCTTCCAGAAGGCGAGTTTTTTATTGATCGGCTTCATGCACAGCTCAAACATTATCCGCATGAGCTTCATGATTTTCATGTGGATATACTTGTTGGTGAAAGAGATTTACGAATTAAAGATTTCAAAGGAGAGATTGATGATTCTGATTTCCACTTTAATGGAATGGCCCATGATTATGGGTTTTGGTTCAAGGATACATTAAATGGTGATGTGGATATTGATATTACCTTGAGCTCGGATCTGTTGAGGCTCGAAGACGTGTTTTCTTACAAAGGAGAAAACTATGTGCCCGAAGACTATAGACATGAAGAGTTTGACAAACTTGTACTGCATGTGAATTCCAGCATGCATTATAGAGAATCTCAGCTTCATTCTATTGACATTGACCTCGACAGACTCAATGCAAAAATGCACCTGCACCCTATGCGATTTGAAAATTTTAAGGGACAGTTTCATTATGAGGACGAACACCTAATGATACAAGATTTTCATGGAAAAATAGGAAGAACCATTTTTGACTTGGATTTAAATTACTACCTCGGAAAAAATGAACAAATCCGTAAACGCGATAATCATTTTGGGTTAAAAGCCAATTACATTGATTTTGATCAACTCTTTGATTTCAATTTAGAAAGTCCCAAATCTATTTCTAAAACCAAAGCTGATATTTCATCTTTATCATACGATGTTCCAGAACACGCCGAAGCATTCAATCTCTATGAGCTGCCTTTTACGGATATGACCTTCGATTTGGACGTAGGACATTTTATTTACCATCGCATAGACTTGCAAAACATCAAAGCCCAGCTTCGCACCAAACAGAATCATTATCTCTATGTAGATACGTTCGATTTGAATGCCGCAGGAGGACATGTAAGTATGTCTGGTTATTTCAATGGTAGTGACCCAAAACACATCTATTTGAGACCCAATCTTAAAATGAAAAATGTGGAACTCGATAAATTGCTGTTTAAGTTTGAAAACTTTGGTCAGGATGCCATTGTTTCCGAAAATCTTCACGGCAAGCTTACGGCAGATATCGAAGGAAAAATTAGAATGTATCCCGATATGATTCCTGACATTGACCAATCTGAAATACATATGGATGTTCAAGTACTCGATGGCCGACTTGAAAATTACAAGTATATGCAAATGCTTTCTGACTACATGGGTGATAAAGACCTAAATTCAGTTCGATTTGATACGCTACAAAATCACATGGACCTCAAAAATGGCACATTAACCATTCCCAATATGACTATTGAATCAACCATAGGCCATTTTGAATTGTCCGGTACTCAAGATATGGAGTTCAATATGGAATACTATCTTCGCATCCCATGGTCCATCATCAAGCAAGGTACTAGATATAAAATGTTTGGCGATAAGACAACAACAGATGGGGAGACGGGAGACGATCAAATCATTGAAGTTGACCCCGATAAAAAAATACGTTATTTAAATCTCAAAATCAAAGGCAATATGGACGATTATAAAATCACCATGAGTAAGGCCAAAAAACGAAAAGGATAAAGAGTCTATCCTCTTAAATCCAACAAGTAAAGGGCTTCACAATGGAAAAATAAAGATGTATCTTTAGCCCTACGTTATGGGTAATACAATTGAAGATGGGGGATTTGTGTATGAAAATTGAAATTATTATT
>JABJEE010000078.1 GCA_018665005.1 Flavobacteriales bacterium | reverse complement strand
GCAATGCACCTTCAAATCCCGATTTTCAAAAATGTCTTTTAAATTTTATCCAAACAGGTGGTATTGTTTTGAATATTACGCAATGCAGCTCTGGCGAAGTAAAGCAAGGCGCCTATAAAACGAGCTCTTTCTTTAATAAGGCAGGAGTGGTAAGCGGACGCGACATGACCACTGAAGCAGCCATTACAAAATTGATGTTTTTATTGGGTAATTATGATGACTTGGATCGAGTAAAGGAGTTACTGTCTATTTCAATTGCGGGTGAAATCACCTAGCTATTTTCGGTTACTAAACCATCTTTAACAGTTACAATTCGATTTGGAAATTTGTTCACAATGTGCATGTCATGGGTAGCCATCAGAATCGCTGTTTTTTCCTCTTTTGCAATAGCAATAAGTAGATTCATGATTTCTTCGGAAGTTTCAGGGTCCAAGTTTCCAGTTGGCTCATCCGCTAAAATTAACCTAGGTTTGTTCAAAAGAGATCTGCCAATGGAAACCCGTTGTTGTTCTCCTCCAGACAATTCGTGCGGCATCTTTTGTGCTTGGTCTTCAACGCCAACCAGCTTCAGGCATTCCATAGCTCTGTTGTGAATGACCTCTTTCTTTTTCCAACCAGTGGCTTTTAAAACAAAATAAAGATTTTGGATTATTGTCCTATCCATTAAGAGCTGAAAGTCTTGAAAAACAATCCCTATTTTTCTTCTCAAATAGGGTATTTCTTTCTTTTTTAGTGTCGTTAAATCAAAGTCATCAACAGTTCCATCACCTTCATTTAGCTTTAACTCACCATAGATGGTTTTTAATAAACTACTCTTACCACTCCCTGTTTTACCGATCAAATAGACAAATTGTGATTCCTCAATTTCAAAGTTCACATCGGACAACACCTTATTTCCTTTTTGAAATATTTGAGCATCTTTAAGAGTAACGACTTGTGACATTATCATTATGTATTTATACAAATTTGCAGAATCATCTTGGCTATTATTAAGGGGGAGCTGTTTTTATCTTAACAACATAAGGTTTAAAACTTTTGAAGCTTTAAATGGCATCTTTTGTTTGACCGTTTAAATTTGTCACGTGCGCACATATGTCTTAAAGTATTGGTTTATTGGGTTTCTGTTTATTCCCATGATTTTGTTTTCACAAAGAACAGACAAGTACAATAGTATTTACGAGGGTTATTTTAAAGCAGAGGAACTTTATTCTCATTTGCAGTATGGTGCTGCAAAAAAAGAATACAGAGATTTCATTAATAGTTGTAATAATCCGAATGACCCACTTTATCAAAAAGCACTTTATTATGAAGGGGTTTCCGCTTTAGAACTTTATAATTTCGACGCCATACCGTTACTTATGGAGTATAATCGATTATACCCAGAGAACATTCATCGAAAAATGATCAGTTTCAAGATTGGAAGATTCTTTTTTCATGATCAGTCGTATGATGATGCACAGCTTTGGTTTGAAAAGATAACGGCAGCCGATTTAGATTCTAGTTACAGGGAGGAGTACCATTTTAAAATGGGATATTGTGCTTTACAAAATGGCATAAAAGAATTAGCGATTAAGGTATTTAGAGAAAACATCAATGGAAAGTCTCAATATGCGGCACCCAGTAAATACTTTTTCGCTCATCTGTGTTATGAAAGGGGATCGTATCAACTGGCTTTAGAGCAATTTTTAGATCTGGAAAAAAATACAAATTACTGTGGAATAGTGCCTTACTATGTTGTGCAGATCTATCACAAACAAGGAAATGCGGACGCGGTAATATCATATGCCCCGAAGGTATTGGCTTGTAAGCTAATCAATCACGAAGCAGATGTTAATCATATTATCGGTCATGCCCACTACAAAAAAGGAAACTATAAGGAAGCCACAGATTATTTAATTAAATATGCGAGAAAATCAAAAATAAGTAGAGATGATGCCTATGAATTAGGATTTTCTTATTTCAGTCTTAAAGATTACGAAAATGCCATTAATTATTTAGACAAGGTGGCAAGGTTTGATGATAGCTTGGGGCAAATTGCAATGTATCAGATTGCCGAAAGTTATTTGTTTAGCGAAAAGCTCTTACCTGCCAGAAGTGCATTTGAGAGTGCATCAGAGATGACATCGATTGAAAAAATTCAAGAGGATGCCCTATATAATTTTGCGGTAATCTCATTTGATATTGATATCAATCCCTACGATGAGTCAGTAAGGGCTTTTGAAAACTACCTGGAAAGGTATCCAAATTCGTCTCGTAAGAAAGATGTTTATCAATACCTAATAAATGTCTATTCATCCACAAGCAATTATAAAAAGGCAATAGAATCACTTAATAAGTTACCAAACCTTGATGCACGTCTTAAAAGGGTCTACCAAACCATTTCTTACAATCATGGAGTTGAGCTCTTTTTGAAAAGAAGATATAACGGTTGTATCAAAGCATTTTCAGAAGTATCAAAACATCAAATTGATCCTCAGCTTGTCGCTCTGTCAAAATATTGGATGGCAGATGCATACTATCGATTAAAGAAATATCGTGAATCAATAAGTTTTTACAAGGATTTTATCTCATCGCCGGCATCAAATTCAATTCCTGAAAAAATCGATGCTTACTATAATATGGCCTATGCTTACAAGCAAAGAGAGGAGTTTATTCGTGCTTCTGAAAATTTCAGAATCTATATTCAATCCAATCCCGACAACCTTACCAAAATTGTAGACGCATCATTTAGAGTTGCAGATCAGTTTTATATTGAAAAGGAAAATGCACTGGCATTGGAATTTTATGAAAAAGCATTGTCATACGACACAGAGCTCAATGACAAAGCACTTTACTACATGGCTAAAACCTGTGGATATAGTGGGAAAACAGAGGAGAAACTAACGCATTTAAATACCATTCTTTTGGATTACCCTCTTTCAAAGTATAGCATGAATGCTACTTATGAATTGGCCAAAACGTACTCATCTATTGGAGAAAATGATAAGGCTTTAAAATATTACGAACGTCTTCTTGCAGACTATCCCAATTCTTCATTTGTTATTGATGCTCAAGTAGGAATCGCCAACTCATATTTCAAGAAATGGGAATATGTGAAATCGGAAACGGCGTATTTAAAAATTCTATCGGAACATGAAACTGAATCAGATATTTGTGAAATTGCAGCGAAAGGTCTGCTTGATATTTATACGGCTCAAAATAAGCCTGGTAAGGCAGCGGATGTGGTTGAGAGGTACTCATGTATTGATTACTCAGATGATGAAAAGGAGAATTTATTTTATGGACCAGCCATTCAGGCCTACTTAGATTCCAATTACAATGAAGCCGTGTTTAAATTTAATGTATACGTGGAGAACTTCAGTGAAAACGGAAAACACATCGGAGATGGTTATTACTATCTAGCAGACTCATATTTACAGCTTTCAGATACTTTAAATGCGATCAAAAACTTCGAAAATGCTTTGAGTGCCAATTCTGGAAGTTTTAAAGAGTCTTCAGCGTCTCAAACATCGAGCTATTATTATGTAACCAATGATTTCTCAAAGGCATTAACGTATTATCAAAAACTTGAGCAATTGGCCTCAACACCCTCATCCATAAATATTTCCCGATTGGGAATTATGAGATCTTCATTTTTCTTAGAAAACCATCAAATGAGTAAAGACTATGCGGTCTTGGTGATGGAAAACCCCGCATTAAATGAAACACTTAAGTCTGAAGCGAAGTATGCGTTAGGGCTTTCATGCTACCACCTCAAGACATTTAACGAGGCCATGGAGCCTTTGTCCT
>JABJEE010000077.1 GCA_018665005.1 Flavobacteriales bacterium | reverse complement strand
CTCTTTAAATTAAAACCAAAACATTCCATTCGAACGGAAATTCAAGGACTATTCGTTCAAAACAAGGGGGGAGTGATTAATGATAAGGGGAATTGGTTTACAGCACTTATTGAATACACCATTTCACCAAATTATTTTTTCAGCTTTATGAATCAATACAATTATGGGAATCCCGACAAAACCAAGCGTGTAAATTACCCCATTATGACTTGTGGATACATTAGAGGTTCTACTAGATTTACTGTTTCATATGGCCGACAAAGAGCTGGCTTGTTCTGTGTTGGAGGGGTTTGTCGATTTGTCCCTGCCAATAATGGCCTCACCTTAAGTTTTACACAAAGTTTTTAATATGCGTTTATTTCTATTCATCTTTCTTTTTGGGTTTCTGATTTCTTCTTGCGATCATGTAAAAAACCCATATCCTGCTGAAGTAAATCTTGAATTAGACACCAATTTATATCCGGGTTTATGGTCTGACTATGAAAATAATGAATGGCCGACTTTTTCACAAAACACAAACACCAGTAAAAACGTCCTGATAGAGGATTTTACAGGGCATAAATGTGTGTTCTGTCCTGCTGCTGCTGAGCTTGCTCATCAATTACATGAGTCAAATCCTTCAAGGGTATTCACTGCATCAATGCATGCAGGACCTGATGGGGTTGGTGACTTCCAAACCGTGTCTCCTCCAGACTATCCCCTAGACTTTACGAACCCTGAAGGTGTTGAAATCGGTATATATTTCGGAGAAAATGATGGTGGCTTTCCTGGAAACCCTCGCGGAACCGTGAATCGATTTAACAATGGTACTGTTTTTCAAAGTCCAAACCAATGGACCAGTATGGTTAGTGATCAATTGAATTCAACTAATCTGAAAGTGAATATTCAATCCTCTCTCAATTATTACCCAGAAACAAAAGGTGCTTTTTTACATGTTGAATTAGACCCTATTGATCAAGGTGTAACTTCGAAGCTCGGTATTGCCGTTTACTTGATTGAAGACTCCTTGGTTGGCGATCAAAAAATGAGCGACAATTCCCATAATTCTAGCTATACCCATAGAGATATTCACCGAGGAAATTTAAATGAAATGGCTTTTGGCCGACCTGTCTCGAGTGATGATTTAATTGGAGAAAATTATTACATAAATTATAGCTTCAATGTTCCAAATCAATTGGACGGACAGTACAATGCCTCTAACATGCATTTATTGGTATACGCATTCAATACAGAAACTTGGGAAATCTACCAGGTGGTTAAACAGAAAATCAACCCTTAAAGGACTTTAACTATTTTTTAACGTTTGAGATCGGGTTTCCTTCTTTTTTGTTTTTTTAAAAGCATATATTTGAGTAGATATAATTACTATGGCTCTTAGACAACAATTTTCTCAAAAGCTCGAACAAAGACTGTCTCCTCAACAGATTCAGCTAATGAAGCTATTGCAAGTCCCCACTATGGAGCTGGACCAACGAATCAAACAGGAGATTGAAGAAAACCCTGCCCTCGAGGAAGGAAAAGAACTTGAAGATGATGATTTTTCTAACGAAGATTCCTTTGAAGAAGGAGAAGGAGAGGAGTTTGATATCTCTGATTATCTTGATGATGATGTGGCGGATTATAAAACCAAATCAAGTAATCATTCTAAAGATGATGATGATAAAGTAATCCCCTTTTCAGGGGGTCATACATTTAGAGAAAAGCTATCTGAACAGCTTCAGCTTTTTCGTTTAGATGACAACCAAAAAATCGTTGCAAGCATCCTCATCGGAAACCTTGACGAAGCAGGTTATTTAAATAGAGACATTGAGGCAATTGTTGACGATCTCGCATTTTCTATGAACATTCAGACCACAGAGGAAGAGGTGGTTGAAGTATTAAAAATGATACAAGATCTAGATCCAGCTGGAATTGGAGCAAGGGATCTTCAGGAATGTCTATTGATTCAAATTAACAGAAAACAAGACGGAAATATTTCTAGATATACGGCAAAAAAAATCTTAGAGAATCATTTTGAAGAATTTACAAAAAAACATTACGATAAAATTTCAAAAAAACTAGAGATAAACGATGAAGACCTGAAAGAGGCGATAGAGGAAATTCTTAAATTAAATCCAAAACCTGGTGGCTCATCAAAAGGATCAAGTAAAAATTTCCAACAAATCATTCCAGATTTTATTATATCCGAAAATGAGGGGAGATTAGAGCTCTTATTGAATTCTCGAAATGCTCCCGAATTACGAATTAGCAGAGAATACGAAACCATGCTACGTTCTTATTCTGAAGGCGCAAAAACCTCAAAATCAGAAAAAGATGCAGTTAGCTTCGTTAAACAAAAACTAGATAACGCCAAATGGTTCATAGATGCTATCAGACAAAGACAGCATACTTTATTAATGACAATGACCGCAATTATGCAATACCAAGAGCAGTACTTTATTTCTGGTGATGAAACCAAGCTAAAGCCCATGATCTTAAAAGATATTGCAGACATCGTTAACCTCGACATCTCAACGGTTTCACGTGTTGCGAATAGTAAGTTTGTTCAAACTCATTTTGGAATTTATTCTTTGAAGTATTTTTTCTCTGAATCATTATCTACAGAAAGTGGAGAAGAGGTTTCAACACGAGAAGTGAAAAAAATATTATCCGATGCCGTTGATTCTGAAAACAAAAAATCGCCTCTTACTGACGAAAAACTCATGAACTTATTAAGGGACCGAGGATATAATATTGCAAGAAGAACTGTCGCCAAATACAGAGAACAACTTAATATACCTGTAGCCAGGATGAGAAAAGAATTATGATCATTCGACTTGGAAATTTTATTTCTTGGTTATTCTTGCCCTTGTTTATTCCAATCATTGCATTGGCCCTAACCATGTATATCCCATCGGAAGAGAAAAACCTAAGTCATCCCTCTTTATATCTATTAGATGAAGATTTTAAAGATCAAATTATTTTTCTATTCTTTGTTTTCGGTACACTTGCTCCTGGTATTTCATTTCTTTTAATGTTCAGAAGAAAACTCATATCAACCCTTGAAATGGATAATCGAACTGAAAGAACTGTTCCATTACTTATCGTTTTTTCTTATTGCCTCATACTCTTTCTCTTGTTCTTTGTAAAAGCTCCTGACGGAGTATTGCCGATATACATTTACGCGATACCTTTATCTGGAGCTATATTGTCTTTGGTTTTTTTACTAATAAATAATTGGACAAAAATTTCTTTGCACGCAGCTGGAGGAGGTATGATAACAGGTTACTTATGTGCCTTTTCGGCACACCAAATTACTTTTAATTATTTATTGATCCTCTTTTGTTTTTTGATTTCGGGATTAATCATGTCTGCTCGACTCGCACTGAACAAACACACACCATTTCAGGTGTATTTGGGTTGGATTTTAGCTTTTGTTATTACATTCTACTGCAATTTCTATTATCCTTTTAATCTACTCTAAGAGTTTATTGATCCAGTCCAACTCATAACTAAAGACTTCCTCTTGTTCCGGTTCATTATGTAACTCATGATAGAGTCCATTCCAAAGCTTTAATTTGACATTCTCTTTGACATTCTCTTTGGCATTTGCAGCAAAAGCCTTACTTCCCTCTGGAGAAGTGAGGCGATCATCAGAACCATGCATTATGAGCAACGGTATGTTTATTTCTCCAGCATGATCAATTGCATATTGACCTGCAAAATGGACATTCACAAAAAATGCTGAAGTAATCCTATCATGAACCAATTCATCATCTTCGTATTTACGAATCACCTCTTGGTTTCTAGAAAGCGCGTCTAATTCCAACGCTGTGGGTTGAGATAAAGATGGCCAAATATTCGCACTTAATTTTGCCAAAATTATTTTCCATTTAGGAGGCTCAAATCCCAATCGTAAATAAGGCCCAGTAACCATAGCACCCTTTAATTCATTTGGTTTTCTCAGTAAAAAATTCAGCACTAAGTTACCTCCCATACTGTGCCCGAATAGAAAGATGGGAAGACTTGGATAATCGGCTTTTATTTTTAAATATACCCGCTCCATGTCATCCATTAAATGACCATAACTAGGGGTATGGCCTCTTTTTCCCTGCGAACACCCATGGCCGCGAATGTCAAATGCGATTACGGTAAAACCTTCTTTCGAAAAAAAATTCGCCATATGTCCATATCTGTTGGCGTGCTCACCCATTCCATGGGTAATCAAAACCAAGCCTTTTTCACTTTTTAATTGATTTGAGAAAATCGAAATTTTTAAATTATCAAGGGATGTTATGGAGGAATACTCTTTCATATTTTGATTTGAAATATTAAGATACTTAATTAGTTAGTTAGTGCTACAATTAAATCCTAAAACAATTTATTAAGCACTCAAGTATAGCTTGTTACTAGTGGAGTAAAAGAACAAAAAAATTAGTTAATGTCATTTTTACACTTATTTATTATATCTTCGTTTTCTAAACTACAACTCTTGACT
>JABJEE010000076.1 GCA_018665005.1 Flavobacteriales bacterium | reverse complement strand
TTTCGACTCTTGCTTTAGGACTTTCTCTAAATAAAATTTGATGGCATTGATGTGCTGATTTTGGGAGCTACGCGAGTAGCCTTTTTCAACAAGCGACATTAGGTATTGATAAATAGTTGCTTCGTTGATTTGTAAGCCTTTTTTCTGAATGAAACGATTAAACTGCTCTAAACAAGAGACGTACGTGCTTATCGTATTTGGGCTATATCGTTTGTACTTCAGCTTTTGTTTGATTGATGTAAAATTCATACTACAAATGAGGCCATTTTTTTATCGTTAGTCGTCTGTTAAGCAAGTGTAAACGACTAAATAACGACAACAAATGAATAATAGTCGAATAAGGCTTGACGGACTCCTCAATTTTGTGGTGTCGAATTTAGCGGCAATCAATTATTTCAAACTTTTAAAAATTTACAATTATGAATGCATTAAGAAACAAAGTCAGTTTGATCGGAAGATTAGGAAGAGATCCAGAGACGGTAACCTTCGATTCGGGGAAATCACTTACACGATTTAGTATGGCCACACACCAGAAGTACAAGTCTAAAAATGGCGAGTGGAGCGAAGACATCCAATGGCACAATGTGAGTGCTTGGGGACCTCTCGGAAAACGAATGAAAGACACCCTAGAAAAAGGCAAAAAGATCATCGTCGAGGGTCGCTTGATTCATCAAACTTATGAGAACAAGTCCGGTGAGCGTAAAAACCGAACAGTCATAGAGGCCAATGAATTTATGCTTTTTGACCCTCTGAAACAGGTAGAGGACAATAACAACCAAACAGAGGCGTGATATGAATCTTGTTCACCTTATAGGAACAATTCAATCTGAGCCCAAACTTCATGAGCTTCCGAATGGACGGAGGCTCGTGAAGTTTACTTTGGTCACCGAGGAAAGCTACCTCGATGTTAAAGGACATAAAAAGCACAGGAAAAATTGGCACAATCTTTCTGCTTGGGGGCGTTGGGTTCAGGTACTCAACGAATGCGGCCCAATGGGAACGTCAATTGCTGTAGAGGGAAGAATTGTAAGTCAATTCTTTCATCAAAACGGCAAAAAACAAATGAAATCCGAAATCGAGATTAACGATTTGATTATTCTTTAGCACCCTTTCGGGTGCTTTTGTATTTTAAGATTTAATCTTGCTCACTGATGTATTGATTAAGCTCTTCTTTTTCAGAGCTAAAGTCAAATGCACCATTTACTTGGTAATAATCATCTGGATTATAACATCTTTTGTATGCATATTTGGCAAATGAGAGTTTGTTTTTGCTAAAACTAAATTCTTCCATGATTTGCTTGATTTGATCAACAGTAAGGCACTTTTTTGAAGTCGCTTGTTTGGCTACAATTATTTTTCCATCATCAAAACTTTCTTCATCAATGGCAGCCATAATACTTGCCATATTTTGAACGGGGTTTGTGCATCCTCCTAATGATACAGGTGCCGCTTCCGCAGGAGTTTCGTTTATTGTTGTCGTTGTTACTGTAGTAGTAACGGTTTCATTGACAGCAGTATTATTTGTTTGGCCCGTATTTGTATTCATTCCATTCATATTAACATTCATGTTGGTATTGGCTTCATTCATCGCATTGTTCATATCAGCATCATTCATGTTGATGTTCATACTCATATTCAAACTTTCATTACCTGCCGATGTATTGGTCCCATCATTCATATTGACATTCAAACTGATATTACCACCATTCATGTCTGCTCCTGAATTCATATTGGTATTCATGTTCATTTCATTACTCCCCGTCGTGTTGTCTTGACGCACAGTCGTTGTTTCAGTTATTGTCGTTGTAGTGGTTGGTTGAACATTTTGAACAGGTGGTGGAGGCGGTGTAGATGCAACGGCTGTGGATGTATTTGGCTTTGTGCTGAAAAAACGAAGTTTATATCCCTTTTTGACAGGAACAATACGAAAAGTCACTTCATCGTTTTTATGTCCTTCTTCCCACCAAATGGTTTTCGAGATTGGTTCGATACTTTCATCTTTAAAGAATATTTGCACACTACTATTGGTTTGTTGGATCCCAGGAACAACCACTCTTGTTTCCGCAGTTTCATTTTTCTTTACTCCATCTAAGATGACGAAAAAGGGAGTTGGATTTTGAGAAAACACGACTAAGGTGTTTGATTGCGAAAAGGTAAAGAATGATAGCATAGTAAAAGCAAATACCATTTTAATTTTGAAATTTTTCATAAATAATTTTTTAGTTAATAGGTTATAAAAATAATAATACAACTCCCGACAAAACAATTTTAATACCAAACTTTTCTAGCACCAATGTAACAGGTGTTGGGAGTTGCTTTATGCTGCTGAATTACAATGTCTTAGGCGAGTAACAAAAAGCAAATTATTTTAAGCATTCAACAAATGCCTTTATGAAAATCAAAAAGAACGAAGTACATTCATTATTCTACTACAATTTTCTTTATCTGATTATTTACTTTCAATAGATAAATCCCAGCTTTAAAAGCCGATACATCAATAGTTGTAGAGCTAGAAGAGGACTCTTTCGCTAAAAGCTTTTGCCCCGACAGATTATAAATAACACAATTCAAAGGGAGGCTTGAAGACGAAGTTATGTTAATGTTATCCTTGCTTGGGTTAGGATATACGTTATAAGAAATGGATTCTTCCTCCATAATGGAAGCATTCGGATCATATATGTAAAATTCATATTCTGCCCTTTCAGGAGAAAGGCGCATGGCATTATTGTTTTGAGCTCGAATGTAGTATTTTACTGCATCACCTGAGTTGTAGTATGGAAGGTTTGCAGAATAAACCCCATCTCCAACAACGAGGTCTCCATTGGTTCCATCATCATACATTGAAAAGGGTACAAACTTAGAGTTTTGCGGACTTGTTGTTACCATGAGCTCGACTTGATTGGCATTGCCAGCAACTACACTTACAAGGCCATTGCTTAGCTCAACATTAGCAATAGAAGGGGGCAGGTTGGTAATTGCAGGGAGCCCCATGAGATAATTATTTCTCTCTTCGATGGTCGACATGATTCCAGCAAAACCCCATCCGGACCAAAACGGTTCTTCTACATTACTGTAAAAATAGGTCATTGGGAATGCTTTATTAAAATCTTGATTTGCCGGGATGAGAGCGAGCTCATGAAGAGTTGAGATTTCATTTCTTATGACTGAAGTGTCTAATAAGGTTTCTGTAAAAATGGTTCTAAGGTGTGCGTTAAATTGTTTTTTCCTCAAGGGGTCGGCCATCAGCTTTTGAAACAAAGGCCTTGAGTTCGCTTCATATTGGCTTCCATAGGTGTCGTAATTGTAAACTACCTCAGGAGTCCAATATTCAAACCCTAAAATGGCACCAACGAAAGCATTGTCAAAATCCCAAGGAAGCATCTGAAATAGACCGTCTTCAGTTTTATATAGGTAATAATTGTGAACGTAATAGCCGTTATAGGTATCTAGGTTGAGAATCGCCGTATTTACAGCGAAATTCCAAAGTACTCTATCGATATTCAAAACATTCTCTAAGTTTTCAAAGTCATAATTGAGCGTATAGATTAAGTCAACCAATTCTCCCCATCCAGATTCAGACTTCAGATCGTAGCTGGCATAGTAGCTGGCGCTATCTTGTCCAAGCCACTTGAGGTCAGAGCTCCCATTAGCATTACCACCACCGCAAAACACCTGTGCGGGATCGCACTTAAACAAAACACCATCTTTTTCTCCAAAATGTTTTTCCATAAATTGTTTGTTTATGGACTCTGTATTTACATACAACCCTAGATAATTTCCTTGTACCCGCAATTTCATCAAATTCACCTCTGGGGAAGGCATGTATTTTTGATAAATATTGGTCGCTGAAATTTCTTTTACGAATGTTGGATCCATCCAAGCATTGGCGAATTTGATTTTTTTGTAATCCGCTATTTTTTGACTCGATACCCAATAATTTGCATCGAGGTTATATGGGACCTTTGGATTGCCTTCATCATTAGGAAGACAAAAAGTAGAATTTCCTTTATATCGAACGCCAACACTATCATATGAAACACCATCAAGAGTCACAATCGCGGGCATCCTGTATGAAGGGTTATTGAAAAAGGCATTCACAAGAGAATTGTGATAATTGGCATCATAAAATTGAATATTTATTTCTCTAATGACATCCTGGTCATAGAACCCTCCCGGACCATCATATAGTGTTTGTGGGTTATAAAGTACGGTTTGAGTTTGCGCTGTGAATGGAAGTATTGCAATAAAAACAAGTGTTTTTATCAAATTGAGGTTGAATAATTGTTGCATAGGCCCGTAAAGTTATACATAAACATAGGATATAAATAATCGGGTGTTTGCTTTTGTTTTTTATTTTTGAAACAAATAATGCCTAAATGATTAAATACAATCCAAAAACTTGGTTCAAACACCTTGTTTCACTGAATCATAGTGATACCATTAATAAGTTGTGGAAAGAGCTTGTTGCTCTAGGTCTTTTTACATTAGGAATCGCTTACCTTGAAATCAAATATATAGGAAATACGGAGTCCTTAAAAGATTTAATGCAAGTCTACTCCCTAGTTGGGTTTGTGTTGTCATTACTCCTTGTTTTTAGAACAAATACAGCCTATGACCGTTGGTGGGAAGGGAGAAAAAAGTGGGGTGAATTGGTAAATAATTCTAGGAATTTGGCCATTAAAATATCAGCGCTTACGGATGATGCTCAAACCAAACAATATTTTAGCCGAATGATTGCGAATTACGCCATTTCTATGAAGGAGCACTTGAGAGAAGGAGTGATTACAGAAGAGCTGGATTTGACCCGGGATGAACTTAAAGAAATAGAAAACTTTGAGCACAAGCCCAATTACATCATATCAATGCTTTATAAAAAACTAGACGAGCTGAAAAAGAAAGGGCAGTTAACTGAAGAAAACTATATTGTAATTGACGTTAATTTAAAATCATTTTCAGATATTATTGGAGCATGCGAACGTATTAAAAACACACCCATACCTTATTCATACAGTATGTTTTTTAAGAAGTTTATATTCATCTATGTAACGACTCTTCCGCTCGCATTTGTTCATTCTTTTGGCTATTACTCATCACTTGTGTCCATATTTGTTTTCTATGTACTTGTGAGTTTGGAGATCTTGGCTGAAGAAATCGAAGATCCTTTTGGAACAGACGACAATGACCTGCCTACAGATTCTTTAAGTGAAAAGATTAAAGCAAACGTAAAGGAAATATTGGGTGATCACCCGTTGAGTTAAAGCTTAATATTGCTGAATTTTGGATACTTAACGAGGTAATTGAATTTCAGCTCTTTTTTTTCGTTGGCATTTAATTCAATATTCCACAAGAGTTTTCCCGTTTTGTCGTTCAACTTTGCGCCTGAATAATCAATACGATTCACCTCAATGGATTTCCGTTCAGAAATGGGGAACTGGTCTTCAATTACAATGTTAATTTTCGCATCCTTATTGTTACGTACCATTATGTTCCATCCAACAGTTTCCTTAATGTAATTGCCCACCACTCTTTTGTCAAAGAGCTCTTTATTCCCTTCTCTTTTCACGACGATATTACGGTCTCGACCTAAGGAAATACTCAGTGTGTCAGACGCTTTTTCAGTATCAATACTTGATTCACCGACATAGGTTCCTTGATAATAAATGTTTGATTTGCCAGGCAATAGATTAAGCGTTGTCCAATTGGTAAGTTCTGCCGTTAAAAAGGCATCTTCATCTAGCTTTGGAACAGCATGATAGATGTACTTTACGGGTATACTTACGTCTTTCATTTTGATGCTGTAATCCTCTCCATCTGAAGGAATAGTATAAGGGATGTCTATAGTGTATTCTAAATTTGTAACACTTGTTTTTATTGAATTAGAAATATAATTGGTCGCGTCTACAGGATCTCCTTGAACTTTGACACCGTCTATGTAGTAGTATTCTGACTTGTTCCGAGAACCTCTTACACCGCTTACCGAAGAGGCTACTTTTTGAACACTTCTTGCAGGCATCCTACTGATGTCTTGCCTGATTACAGTTGCTCCTGAAGCCCCACCATCTTTATCAATTAATGGCGTTTTATAGGAAATAACGGATACTTCTTCCAACATTTCGACGGCAGATCTAAGTTGAAAATCAAGAATGGTTAATCTATCGGTATTTATTTTCACCCCCGAAACTCGACTACTCGTATATCCCACATTTTTCACTTCAACTACATAAGTTCCAGTTTGAAGTGGCTTTATTTGATACTTTCCGTCGAAATCTGAATTGGCTCCACCGATTATTTCGTTGTTCTTTAGGATGATAACTTTTGCAAATGGAATTGGTTCTCCATTTTCGTTATCGAGCACTCTTCCCTTCAAAGAACCAATACCTTTCTGCTCAACTTCTTTTTTGTAAGGGTTAGGCCTTCCGAGTATCCAGGACACCAGCTCCGGTTGTTCACCACTTAAAGAGGGATTGTTGGTGCTTAATTTGAGATTTACTTTATCCCAGTTTTCACCAGAAGATTGATAGACATCGGCATTATAAACAATGTTTAGTGGTTTGGTTATCTCGTCTACCCTGAAATCGTAATTTGGTGTCCAACCTGCAGAGGATACATAATAACTGACGCTTAACTCATCATTCATTGCAGTCAAACAATCAAGGGTGATAATGATTCTACTGTGCGTTGTCCGCCTTTTAACAGAGCTTGTATTCAATTCAGAATAAAGATTTTGAATGGCATCTTTCTTCTCGTCCATTTTCACGGAAAGATTTAATTTACCCTGACGTATTTCATTCAAGCGGGCTCGATAAAAATCCGCAGCCTCTTTGAGGTCTGAAATAGCCGATCCCTCTTTATTCTTATTTAGTTTTCTGTTGTCTGACAGAAGCTGTTCTTCAAGCGTAAAGACATCAAATTGGTTCGAAATACTTTTCATTTCGAGCTCTAATGCTTCAATTTTATCTTCAATAATTTTTTCTGCAGTACTTTTTTTTGTGCTTGGGTACACAAGTTCGTGTTTCACTGAAAGGATTTTACAACCCTCAGTTCCTTTTACTTGAATGCTCTGCTCATTTAAGGTATTGGGCAATTCATTTAAGACCAATATGTGCTTTCCTTTTGGCGCACGTAATTTGCTTGTTCTTGAGATTTGGGCACCACTAAAAAAGACGGTGACATCTTTAATTTTAGAAGAGGCTTCTAGAGTGTCAATTGCACCAAATGATGTGCTTGATATGATAAGTGAAAAAAATAAAACAATATTTTTCATAGATAAGCAGTTTAGGATCACTTAAAGGTACAATAAGAAATTCAAAAGAAATTATTTAATCTCCTTATTTAAAAGTGTTTGTGTTGGGAAAGCAAAGTCCAGTCCTGCGGCATTAAATCGTTTAAGGACTTCTTTTGAGATGGTATTCTGTGAGTCCAACCAATGCGCCTCAGGCTTGATATAGTAAAGAAAGAGAATCCCCAAAGAGAAGTCTCCAAAATCCTTGAAACCTACAGCACAATCCTTTTCTAAAATATCAGAATGGTCGGCAACAATTTCTCTTAAAAGATCAACACCTTTTTGCATGTCATCATCAGAAGTATCGTATGTAAGACCCAGATTTAGAGTGATTTTTAGTGCCGGCTGAGAGGTTACATTAACCACGCTGTTATCCGTAAAGGTGCTGTTGGGAATGGTTACTATTCTACCATCAAGCGTTCTAACACGTGTGCTTCTTAAGCCAACTTCTTCAACAACTCCATCAAATCCTTCGATCTGAATACGGTCTTTTATTTTAAATGGTTTATCTAAAAATATCATTATTCCTGCAAAGATGTTTTTTACTGAATCCTGTGCGGCAAGAGCCAAGGCCAAACCACCAATTCCAAGTCCAGCAATCATTGCGGTAATATCGAAGCCAATGTTATCTAATCCGACAATGACACCAAACACCCAGATAATAGACTTGGTAACTTTACGAATAATGGGAAGCATATAGTTATCTGCCCCACCATCCGTCTTTTCCACATAGGGTTGAACAACCTCCGTTACTAATGCATCAAAGACACGCGAAACGATAGAGGTAAGAGTAAGGACAATAGAAACATTTGCTACGCCCTGAAGAAAAGCCAAGAAACCTGGATTACCAGATAAATCTAAATAATGAATAGCAATCCAGTATCCACCAATTAGAATCGAATAGATAATGGGCTTTTCTAGGGTTTCAATGAGAACATCATCAAGATTTGTTTTTGTTTTTTGAGTGACTCTTTTTACAACATTAGAAATAACCCAATACGCAATTTTAGTTGCTATAAAAGAACCCAATACGATTCCAATTGCGATACCCCAATCCTCAATAGAATTGCCTAAAAATTTTTCATCTAAAAACGTCATAAATATTTTTTTATGCTTTTACAAAGCTTGTGCAAAGATAAGTAGGATTATCTAATTGGAGATTTGAAATCTTTAATACACTTCAATTAAAGTCATTAACTGGCACCTTTTGGCCCTGGAACATTCTTTTCAGGGCTCATTACGCCAAGCTGTAATCTATCATAAAAAATGATCGAGGCGGAAATGTTTTTTAGTCCCCAAGCCGCTTTTTTGATTAAAAGCCACAGGGATCTTACCTTTTAAGTACTTTGACCCTAATAGGGCACTCGTCAGATTGAATGGATAGCACATATAGTCCATTTTTTAAGTGGGTCAAGTCAATTGTTGATTTGGCATTTAATAAAATGCCTTCTCCAATTTTTTCCCCTAGACTATTTGTCAAGAAATAGGGCATTCCAATGAGTTCTCTTTCGATTAAAATGTTTAATGTTTTGATTACCGGGTTAGGATATACATCAATCAGTTTTTGGTTACTAATAAAAGAAATGTTCACCTCTTCATCTTGAATACAACGAACACAATTCCCGTCAGCTCTTGCACGACTTCCCATCATTGCTACGGTAGGACTTATTCCTAGGGTTTTTGTAAAGCCTTGACCATCTGTTGTACTTGTTCGATATCCGCCAAAAGTTCCTAGGTTCCCGATGGTTCCGGACATTCTACTTCGGGCTCCAGCAAGTGTTAGTTTTAAAGGGGAAGCAAAAGCCCCTTCACCATCTGTAGAGCTCCAGGAAGACATTTCTTCCTCCCATTCCGCTGCTGTCGGGACTCGAAAACCTTCGGGACAAGGGTTATTGATTCCATTTACTCCTTGCCATAAGTTATTGTTTTCTGGGCTAAGCCAATCATCAACTCCAAGGATAAATAGATCGTTTGCAGGCACTTCTGTTTGAGAAACCACAGTAGTGGTGGAAGATGTTCTCAGTTGATGCCCATCTGCTTGGCGACCCCACTGAAACAAATCTCCATAAGCGTTTTCATCGGTTATAGATGTTGCAACTTGACTGGCTCCAAGGTTTTTGTTCATCCATGTCCGGCCAGTATTTACGTTAGTAACGATTTCAACATTTTGAGCATGAATACAAGTCATACTTAATACACTAAATAATAGAATTTGTTTTTTCATATGTCCTTTGGACAAGCCAAAAGGCATAAGGTTTAATCCCTTCTCAAAACCATTTTGATTAATTCCATAATGTAAGAAAAGTTCATTGATTGAGGCGCTTTGTTTTCGTGTCTCGTTTTGAACCGATTCATATATCAAAACACATACATAACAGTCAAGAGATTTAATGATTTGGGATGGATAAACAATTCATTAAAATGTAAAATTGTATATTTAGAATGCTATTAACCAAAACAACTACTAGAATTCCATTCCAAATTTTCACATCGGTCCTGCTGTATTAACCAGCTATTGTCGGTTTATTTTAGAATGTTTTTAGTAGAATCATATTTAATTATACAATGTATACAAGATTATTTTCGGTGTTATCTTTTTTGGTTTCAACTACTTTTTTTGTCCATGCTCAGAATTTCACAGTGAATACTCAAGGGGACAGTCCAGATATAAATCTTGCAGATGGAATCTGTGAAGATGGTGCTGGAAATTGTTCTTTAAGAGCGGCAGTAATGGAATCCAATGCATTGGGTGGTGCACATGAGATTTCGTTACCTGACGGGATTTACACCTTGTCAATTCCCGGTCAAGGAGAAGATTTATCGGCAACGGGAGACATTGACATGAATTCAGACATTACCATTACAGGAACATCTGCTTCTGGCACTGTAATAAACGCAGATAGTCTCGATAGGGTATTTCACATTTTACCGGGAAACGCTGTAGAAATTTCTTTAATCACTATTGAAGAGGGTTATGCATTCCCGGGAAATGGTGGTGGCGTTTTAAATGAAGGAGCTTTGGCATTGAATCAATTACATATTTCAAACAACACCTGTGAATTGAATCCCGGGGGAAACACCATTGGTGGATTTGGAGGAGGAATCTCAAATGAAGGAGAATTGAATGCTTCTAGAATCACAGTATTTGACAATGTAGCAAAAGGAGGTATTGGCACAAATGGATCTAACGGCGGTGGCGGTGGCGGCAGCACACCTGGCTTTGGTGGAGGTATATACAACGGTGGAATTGGAAATGTTATTCTTGAGAATTGCACCATATCATCAAATTTGGCTGTCGGAGGAAGGTATTCAAATGGATCTACAAATGGAGGAAATTTCACGATGGCAGGAAACCCTGGAGCGGGCCCAAATGGCGGCACGGGAGGAGCAGGCGGTGGTGGAGCAGGAGGAAATGCGACAGGTGATTATTCTGGTGGTGGCGGAGGAGGAAGTTCTGGTGGATTTGGAGGAACAGGAGGCATTGGTGGTTATGGCGGCGGCGGCGGCGGACGTGGTGCCAAATCAGGAGGAGGCTCTTCGGGTGCTGGTGGATTAGGGGGCTTTGGTGGAGGTCAAGGTTCTGGTCCTTGTTGTTCTTCTGGCGGTGGAGGCGGAGCTGGTGCAGGATTGGGAGGAGGAATTTTCAACAATGGAGGAAACATTATCAGTACGAACCTAACGATTGCCTACAATAAGGCACAAGGTGGTCAGGGACGCTTTTTAAATGCTACGAGTGGCTTTGCCGCAGGCGGAACGGATGGAGAAGGATATGGTGGTGGAATATTTAACCGGAGTGGAACAGTAGACTTAAACAATTCCTTAATTGCTTATAATAAAAACATTAATGATATTGAAAACGCCAATTTAAGCGGCATTGAATCAGACGAAGATCTTTTTGGAAGTTTCACTTCAACGAGTGGAAGTAATTTGGTTTTTAATATGGGAGCCGGAACATTAGGAGGAAATACGACTGGAAATATTATTTCAGCCGATCCCTTATTAATGTCTTTGGCAGATAATGGAGGAACCACCTTTACTCATGCCATATTACCTTGCCCTCAAGGGCCTGCGGTAAATGCTGGAAACGACGTTGTGGCACCAGCTCTTGATCAGCGGGAGATGCCAAGAAATGAAGCGGCTGACATCGGTTCTTTTGAATCAGATCTCGCACAAATAGACTTGTCTTATTCTATGATTCAACCTTGTGAAAACACTTCTAACGGAAGCATTACAGTAACCCCCCAAAGCACTCCGGAATACACCTATCAATGGGATGCTGCCAGTGGAAATCAAACGGAATCAACAGCAATTAATTTGTCTGCAGGCTTTTATAACATTATGATTACTGATGGCAACGGATGTGTAAAGGACACCACTTTTGAATTGGTATCGGCTCCCATCCCAACCATTGATCCTGTCGTAAATCAAGAAGAATGTGAATTTTTTACTTTGATCGAAATAACCGGAACCAATTTATCAGGAGACGAATCATATTACACGGAGAGCGGTGGACTTGGAACCTCGCTAATTGAAGGGGATGAAATTACCTCTACTCAAACAATTTATATGTATGACCTATTGGGGAATTGCGATGATGAGGTTTCTTTTGATGTAATAATTCATGAACTTCCAGAAGTTTTGAGTTTTACAGGAGAAGGGGAATATTGTGAGGGGCAGCTCCCTCAAAATATAATTGTAGAAGTAAGTGGAACGCCTGATTTCACATTGGATTATACCATTAATGGTGCCCAAACAAGCATTGTGTCTTCAGAACAAAACATCGATCTTGGAAATACGCCAGGAGTGTACATGATAACTGGAATTCAAGATGAATTTTGTGAGAACACGTCTGACCTTACTCAGTCCATTATTGTTCATTTATTACCATCCGCTCCGGAAACCTCAGGAGACCAATCTTTTTGTACAAATGAAATGATTCTTCCTATCGAGGCTCAAGGAGAGCCAGGTAGCCACAGCTGGTATTCAGATGAGGGTTTAACACAACTTCTAAGTCCGGAGGATCAATATCTTCCCGAAAACACACCAGGCATATACACCTATTATGTAACATCTACTGAAAATGACTGTGAAGGTCCCGCACAAGCAGTTGTGATTGAGATTAAAATATGTGATGTTGTCATTCCGACGGCTTTTACTCCGAATACTGATGGTGTAAATGATACCTGGAACATTGTTAATCTTGATTTGGTATACCCCAACAATGTGGTTAGTGTATATAATAGACTTGGGAACAAAGTTTTTGAGTCTCAAAAAGGCAAATATCAAGAAATGCCTTGGAATGGATTTTATAATTTAGAAGCACTTCCGGTGGCATCGTATTATTACATTATTGAATACAATGATGAAAACAATAAAAGTGAAACAGGTTATATAAGCATCATCAAATAAAAAGGCATCATTATATTCTATTCATAAGAGCCTCTGCGACACTTTCTGAAATGGTTAAATTTAATTTTTCTTCCATCCATAGCCACTGCCCGGAAGGGTTCACTTCCAAAAAGAAATATTCTCCTTTAGGGTCTACAATGAAATCATAGGCGCCAAAAAATATTTCAAATTTTTGATGAAGATTTATTAGTTTTCGTTCAATTCCCTTAGGCAATTCAAAAACATCATAATCTACATTTATTTGGTCCTTTCTCCAGTCAAATTTGGTGATATTATTTTGTTGTGATTTTATTTTTACGGAAAACACTTTATTCCCCACAATCGTTATTCGAAGCTCAAAATCCTTTTCTACGTACTCTTGAAAAATACATGGCGCCTGTTCAATATTGGTTGATTTTTGCTCCACCTCATCTTTGGTCATGATCGAGGAATATAAAATCCGATCTGGAGGAACAATATAATAGCTTAGCGGCTTGTAAACAACTTGTTTAAATTCACTGATTTTTTCTTGCACATCACTACTATTGTTGCTTATAATTCCATTAGGAATTTTGAACCCTTCAAGGTTTGCCAGATTTAGCTGAAATGGTTTATTTCGACAAAGGGCGTCTGCCTCTCTTCGATTCATCCATAAAGATTCCTTGAGGAAATATTTTAAGGGCTCTAAAGTCAACTGCCATTCTCTGTGAATAAATTTCGATCTTTCAAATTCTTCTGGTGTTTCAGGTGTTGAAATCAAGTTAGGCTTGAGTCTCCACCAGACTGATTTGATTTTTTTTGCATCAATAGAGTGTCCCTGCGCATTTATTCGAATACTTAATGGATCGTAGGTATAACTAATCGAATTTTCAGATCCTTTAAAAGGATTAAGCACAATAGGATTCCCCCCTTTTCTTTTAAGAATTGAACACACTTGTGCTATATGGGGGTCTTCTATATCCCCAATGATTAAGATCCAAAACATGAGAAAAATATTAAGGCCTCAAGAAGAGGCCTTTGAATTACATATCTGTATCCGCATCGACACCTGCATCGGCTCCTCGGGCACTATTTGTTATTGTCGTTGTCGTTGTTCCACCATCCGGATGGTTGGCAACAGCTTTACTGGTCATGGTTTCTCCTAAAGGTTTAATTGTTGTTTCTTGTCCTTCTTCTACCTCTAAAGTGATTTTGTATTTTTTACTCATCTTATTGAAAGTTTGATAATGTGCCTACTCTAAACAGTTTTGGGCTCCCCTGTATTTAAGTTTTAGTCAGAACTTTTTAAAATTCGTGGTAAATATACATTTTTATTCCCTTCTCTAAATAAGCTTTCTTGTTGTAAATCAGATTATTGATTCTCCATTTAAGTCGGTGTTTAATATCTCTCCCATATAATCTAAAAAGGGCCTAATGGTCTTAAATTGATTCGTCATCCAAGACTCGAAGTTCGCGTCAAAGAGTTGATCATCATTGATATTTTTAATAAATATGAACTGTTTGAATCGAAGATGCTTAATTCCAGGAGAATCCTTTTCAAATCCTTTGGGTGCTGTTTTGAGCTGTTCCCCTTGCATTGCACCCCAATGCTCAAGAAGTTCAGCTTGATTAACCATTTGAGAAAAACATTCATGATCCATTTCAATTTCCTTTCTAATACGAAAAAGATCATCCTTGTTTGGCCCCCAAAATCCGACACCTAAAAATGATGCTCCAGGTTCAATATGAAGATAATAACCTCCTCGAAAAGTTGGCTTTTGTCGGTGAAACGAAATGCCAAAATGTATTTTATAAGGAGTTTTGTTTTTTGAAAATCTCACATCGCGATATATTCGAAAAACTTTATGTTTGTCGAGCTGGTTTTCGTTATTCAAGCTTTCAAATAACTGAGAGGACAAATGAACAACAGCATTTCGAGCCTCATCATGTTCAGCTTTATGTTCTTTAAACCATTCTCGAGTATTATTCTCTTTGAGTTTTTTAAGAAAAGGAAAAACGTCAGGTGCCAACATGTTTTTAGTAATAGGTATTAGACCTTGAAAGTAGTAATTTCTTATCTAAACCATTATGCTTATATGGCTTCATGAGACTTTGTTATGCCTTTAATTAATGCAGAGCTGAACCCATTGTGTTCCATTTCGTTTAGCCCGACTATCGTACACCCTTTCGGCGTGGTAACCTTATCTATTTCAAATTCAGGATGATTACCCTCCTCAATTAGCATCGATGCAGCACCTTTAACCGTTTGATTTACGATTTTACTGGCTGTTTTTGAATCAAAACCAATCTGAATACCTCCTTGAACCATGCTTCTGATAAAACGCAGCGCATATGCAATTCCACATGCCCCCAGTACCGTTGCAGCATCCATTAACTCTTCATCTATTTGGATCGTGGAACCAATGGATTGAAAACATTCCTCCACATTCGGATTAATGCTTTCGGTGTTTGTTGCAATACAGGTTATGGCTTCACCCACTTTAGACGCTGTATTGGGCATGGCACGGTAAATAGGGATTTTGTTTTGAACCGCTTCGTTTAATTGTTCGAGAGAAACACCAGAGGCAAGACTAACAAGTTCATGTCTTTTAGGGTCCAATTTGGGCAAAATCTCATCTAAAACGGTTAAGACCGTATATGGTTTTAATGCTAAAATGATAATATCTGATTCAGTAACTGCGACAAGATTGTCTGGGGTTACATTAATACCCAATTTTTGAAATACTTCTAGTTCATCAATATTACGCTTTGTAATAGTAATGTTTTTAGGTAAGTATTCGCTTTTAGATAATAGACCTTTAAGAATGGATTGACCTAAATTTCCTCCTCCGATAATGGCAATTTTTGTGTGCTTCATGCGGTAAAATTTTCCGCAAAGTTAGCCGTTTATTTTGTTGACGTGAAGTAAAAATTTATTTAAGAATTTTTAGGATTACTGCGTATTCTCCAATGCGGCTCTGGACATCATGATTTTCATCACAAATATCCCATTCACCCTCCCTAAATTCAACTTCTAATTGAAGCGCTTTGATATCTCCTTCAATGTTTTCTAACTTTTCATTAAGCTCTTTGATGGATATATTACTTTCACAGAATTTTATGTAATAATCTTGAATAGATTGGCGAATATAATATTCAACATGATCGGTAGTTTTTCCTGCTTTGTTTACAAAGTTCTTTTTCACAATTGGAGCTTTAATAACAGCATGATGGACAACGGGACCAGGGTCATCATAAACACCTAATACTGTCTCTTTCTTTGTAGAACAAGATAAGGACACACCTGCTATTAAGAGTAAAACAAAATTCAAAAAGGGATAGTGATATAATGTCATTTTTTTCATTTAAACGCATACCCAATATACGATTATCTTATTTAGGCCGGTCAACATCTTCCTCGATGGCAATTTTTCCCACAACTGGGATTTCGTCAAATTGCTCATCAACCTCGCCTAATTCGTGAACAATATCCCCCATTAGTGGTTCGGGTTTAGCAATGTTTCCCACTGTATGTAATTCATCTATTCGTTGAGTACTATCATTTGCAATCGAATCACCCGATGTGATTGGGGAGTTTTCTTTTGTATCCAGTTTTTTTTCTGCGGTGTTTTGATTGCACCCCAAAAGAACCATGAGGACACTTAGCATAGAAATTAGCGAGACTCGTATGGGAAT
Source organism: Flavobacteriales bacterium (assembly GCA_018665005.1). Taxonomy (GTDB): domain Bacteria; phylum Bacteroidota; class Bacteroidia; order Flavobacteriales_D; family Crocinitomicaceae; genus UBA952. The sequence continues at coordinate 4,594 of JABJEE010000076.1, read as the reverse complement.
AAAACCTACCCTTTGATTAATTTTTAATTGCAACCCATTAAACCATTGTTCTTTTTTTGAGGGGATTCTTTTTATCGGCTCCTTAATAATGCGCCCGCAAATTCTTTCATTTGATTTTTTTAAGAGATATTCTTTAATTTCTTCTGAAGACATTTTGGTAAAATCCACGACAGTTTTTTCGCAGAGTTGACAGTGCCTTCCCAATTGGTTTGGTGCCATTTTATTCCAGTCTTCATGACATGGTTTTTCAATTTTTAGTTTATGGTTTTTCATACGCTTTTTTATTGCGTACAATCAAGAAGAATAGACGTTCATTTTATGCACAAAGATTCATAGCAAAACATAAAAAAAGTAATGCACAGTGTTTTAATTAAAACTGAACATTCCAATACGTTAATGTGCCACCAGCGAATATCCCCATACCATTATTAACGTTAGAGTATACCTGGACAGGCGTCGCAAACGGATTTCCTATGGTTCTTTGATACAGGTTAAATGATTTGAGATAATTGAAATACTCCTCACTTGTATTGACTAATCTAATTTCACCAAAAAGATCCATGTCTTTAAGCTCCGCATAATTAATTACCGTGAAGGTAAGAGCGTAATTTTCCCCATCAAAGTTTTGATCTTTGAGCATGAGGTATAAAAAAGTGTTTTCAAAACCTCCAAAATTGAAACGGTTCACCGTTTCCACATTAATATCATCACAGGAAATTTGTAAAGGTTCTCTAAATTCGATTGTGTCTGCTACCCATTCATTGGCCACGGGGTCCCATTCCAATTCATTATTAATCCACGTTCCAGTCACTAAAACCTCCAACATGTAGTAATTCGAAATATTAGGAGGGTCTTGAAATGTGATGGTAGCTTCTAGAATGGTTTCACCATCGTTATTGGTACTTGTAACCGTATCGAGCTGATATATGGGTACTGCTGATGGAATGGAATTTGTGGCATTGACACTTTCATATCCACTAGCACTTGCCTCTATGGTGTAGCTTTGGTTTGGCTGAGGGCTAACCCCTGTTGGTGAAGTGTATAATCCATCTCCTTGATGTGTTAGCGTAGTAACCAGATTGGCATTATCATCAAAAATATTGACACTAGCGTTGTCTATTGTTGTATACGAAGTTGTCTCTAAAACGCCAACACTACGGCTTATATGTGCAGACCAAATAGAATCATTGGTAAACAAACTATTTACGACAATTCTTGGGGCAATATCTTGTTCATCGAATTCTATTTCTTTGGTGCAATTGCTTAACGTAAGTGCGCTGAGGATTAAAAATACGGGAAGTAAATTTTTCATGTTTTAAAATTTAAAGCTATAAGAAACACTTGGAAGAATCGGAAATAAGCTGAGCTGATTTAACGTACGGGTGCCATTGTCCCCTTCTTCAAAAAACAGGTAAAAAGCATTTTGACGAGAGTAAGCATTGTATAAGCCAAAGCTCCAGGTGCTTTCCCATTTTTCCTTTTTCTTGTGAAGGTTAACCCCTATGTCAAGCCTGTGATAAGCTGGCATACGGTAGTCATTTCTAGCTTCAATGTGTTCTATAGGCTCATAAGGTGTGTTTGGCCCGATACTTAAGCTATTGACTCCGAGATAGGTTTGTTGTGCCAACGTGGTGGCATAACCAGACCCAAACACCCAAACCAAACCAATATCAACTTTTTCATTGAACTTGTGTGTAATGGCCAATCCGATATCGTGTCTTCTATCGTAAATATATGGGTATGGATTTCCAAAATTAAGAGAATCAAATTGACGGTTAGACCAACTCAAGGTGTATCCAATCCATCCCGACGTTTTCCCCATTTTTTTCTCAACCAAAAGCTCTAAACCGTAGCTGTTTCCGTTACCAACAGTAATTTTATTTTGCCAGTCTTCATCAGACCCAAAAAAGCTAACCCCTTCTTTGTAGGCAATTAGGTTTCGCATGTCTTTATAGTAGGCTTCAACCGAAAATTGAATCCCTTTTTCAAGAGTCTGAGCGTACCCGAGAGCAAATTGATTAGAGTATTCAGGAGCAACACGATCTGTTACAGGGACCCACAAATCCGTAGGTAATCCAATAGTGGGATTCGTAAGCAAATGTAAGAACTGAGTCATACTTGAATAGGAAGCCTTAATTGATGAATTCTCTGTCAGCATATATCTGGCTGAAAACCGAGGTTGAATACTTGGGTACCATTCTTGACTGGCTTTGAAACCCGAGAAATGAATTCCTACATTAAATTTCAGTCTGTTTGAAACTTCCCAGTCGTCTTCAAAATAAACCCAATGCTCGTGACCATATTGTTGAACAGAACCAAAGGTGGTATCGATTCCATTTGATATAGAATTGGATAACTGAATTTGATTTACGCCAGGCGTGAAGGTGTGATAGGTATCACCGAGTCCGAATTTAATCGTGTGATTGGGATTAGGCCTGAAATCAAAGTCAATCTTTCCTCCCCAATCTTGAATTCCTGAATCGTAATTAAATATTAAGTTTTGACTTGTACTTGGTGCGCTCGGGTATGTCGTAGTAGATTCGTTTTCACCCCCTACACGAAATTGATACTGACTAAATGTTCCTGTCACATTCATGAATAATTTAGGGGTAATGATTTTGTTCCATCGAATTGCGGCAATTGCATTTCCCCAGCGAAGACCGTTACTTGAGTTTTCAACAGTAGTTGAATTATCCACATCAGTAGTAAATTCATTGGTTCCATCATTATAAAAACGATCTCTTCCAAAGTATCCACTTAAATAAAGCCGGCTAGTTTCAGAAAATTTATGATTGATTTTTGCATTGAGATCCCAAAAATAATAACCGCCTGTTTGTGTGCTTGATGAGCCAGGATCTTTTCCGTCTCCTCGATTGCTCATATTGATAAAGGGTCGGGCAAGTAAATCGACATAGGTGCGGCGACCAGAAACAATAAAAGATGTTTTATCTTTTATAATGGGTCCCTCTAAAGAGAGCTTCGAGGATATTATACCAATACTCCCTTCGCCATGAAATTTTTTCATGTTCCCTTCTTTCATTCTAATGTCTAATACGGAAGACAATCTCCCACCATAACGGGCAGGGAACCCCCCCTTAATCATAGTTACTTTATTTATGGCATCGGCATTAAAAATGGAGAAAAATCCAAAAAGGTGTGTTGCGTTATAAATAGGTACGCCGTCCAAAAGCATCAAGTTTTGGTCCTGACCTCCCCCTCTAACATAAATACCACTAGAACCTTCACTTCCCGATTGAACCCCGGGGAAAAGTTGAATGGTTTTAATAATGTCTTTTTCACCAAGAAAAACAGGTAAAGCCTTGATTTTTTCAATGGAAACGTCAAAGGAGCTCATTTGAGTTTGTTCTTCAATGTTCTTTTGTGCGTTTACTGTAACTTCTTCAAGCTCTTGAATCGTATTTAGATCAACTTCTAGAGCAGTATTTTTAGAACCGTCCATTTGATATTCCATGGCCGTAAAGCCCATATACGAAACCCTTAAATAGACGCTGTCTTTCGGTAGGGTTAAGCTGAAGAATCCATAATCATTTGACAAGGTCCCTTTTTTAGACTTAATATCGAATACTTTAGCTCCTATAATCGGTTCGCCGGATGACAAGTCTCTAACGGTCCCGCTAATTGTGAACTTTTGAGAGAAGGAATGGAAACTAAGAGAAAAAAGAAACAGAATAAATAAGATACTTTTCATTTTTGTTTTTTGGTTCGTCAAAGGTAACGATGAAATTGAACTTTTCGTATGTAGAGAAGCAGGATAATTATCTACAACCTTGAACTTTTAATGGATTTATTGGTTTTTATGGAGTGAAAAACAACGCAATATGGTATTAACAAAATCAGAAATTCAAAACTTAGACAAGGTGAGAAGATTGAACATCGTCAATTCAATAACGGGCATAAAGCCCGGAAACTTGGTCGCCACAAAATCAATTGATGGTGTAACGAACGTGGCCATAATGAGCTCGGTTGTTCATCTTTCTAGTAATCCTGCACTCATAGGCTTTATTACAAGACCCCACGGTGATTATAGACGTGATACTTTTAACAATATCATGGAAACCAAATGTTTTACGATAAACCATATTCACAAAAACATTATTGAAAACGCACATTTTACCTCTGCAAAGTTTGAACAAGCCATATCTGAATTCGATTTTTGTGGGTTGACAGAGGAGTATCTGGAAAATCAGAATGCCCCATTTGTAAAAGAGTCTTCCATCAAAATGGGATTGAGCTATCGCGAGCACATTTCAATAAAAAGTTCAAATACAACAATGATTGTTGGCGAAATAGAACAATTGGTTGTTCCAGATGACATCATTCAACCCAATGGATATGTTGATCTATCGACTGCTGATTCTGTGGGCATATCAGGGTTAAATTCTTATTACGACTTAAAATTCTTGAATTCATTTCCTTATGCCAGAGTTGAAAACGTCCCAAGTAAATGGGATAAAAATGCTTGATAAGTAACGAGTTCTTATTTATTGTTAACTATTTTTACGCAGTTGATGTCTAAACAAAATGGGAAACAAAAAGCAGAATAGTTTTAAAGACCTGGGTGTCGTAAAAAAAG
>JABJEE010000075.1 GCA_018665005.1 Flavobacteriales bacterium | reverse complement strand
AGGTAATCAAGTCGATCCATATCCAACTGACTCGAAACCAATTGATGTAAAAATGGTTTATCGTGCTTATTTTCAAAAATACTCAATGCTATTTTCAAATCTGATCCGAACTCCCTTTCTAGACGTTTAATGAAAAAACCTGAAATATCTTCGTGATTTACTGAATTTACAATGTCAAATTCTAAAGCATGACTAAAGGGGCCATGTCCTATATCGTGTAAAAGAATTGCCAATAAAACACCACGTTCTTCTTCTTCACTAATATCGTGTCCCTTTCTCTTAAGTACTGCAACAGCTTGCATCATCAAATGCATTGCCCCTAAAACATGTTGAAATCTTGAATGAATAGCCCCTGGATACACCAAATGACTTAAACCCAGTTGAGAGATCCGTCTCAACCTTTGCATGAAAGGATGTTCGATAATATCGAATATTAAATCATTAGGTATCGCAATAAAACCATAGACTGGATCGTTAATGATTTTCTTCTTATTGTTGCGATTCAATTTTACTTGCAAATGAGTACTTTTATTTTTCACTACTAAATTAAGCTAAAAGAATGACTAATTCAGGAAATATCCTTTGGGCAGATGACGAAATTGATCTGCTTAAACCACACATACTCTTTTTGGAATCAAAAGGTTACACCGTTGAAGGCGTAACTAATGGTTTAGATGCTCTAGAATTAGCTCAAAAAACATACTTTGATATTATTTTTCTAGATGAAAATATGCCTGGCCTATCAGGCCTAGAAACATTGACTAAAATTAAAGAGGTTGACCCGAATGTTCCTGTTGTTATGATTACCAAAAGTGAGGAAGAACAAATAATGGAAGATGCAATCGGTTCAAAAATTGCAGATTATTTAATCAAACCGGTAAATCAAAATCAAATTCTCATAAGTCTAAAGAAAAACCTGAATCGTTCAAAGTTGGTTAGTGAAATTACGAGTTTAAATTATCGAAAAGAATTTCGTCAACTTGGTATGCAACTTAATAATAGAATGGATGCTGCGGAGTGGTCCGATTTATATTCAAAACTTGTTTATTGGGAATTACAACTTGACAAGATTGAAGATTCTGGAATGAGTGAAATATTTGAAATGCAAAAAAAAGAAGCGAACCAGCTCTTTTGTAATTTCATTGAGGACAATTATTTGGATTGGCTAAACGGTGTTGAAGACGGTCCCTTGTTTATACACAACGTTTTAAAAAACAGGGTGTTCAATCAAAATAAAGCAGATAAAACATTGGTTCTGGTAATCGATAATCTTCGCTTTGATCAGTGGAAAACCCTTGAACCTGTTTTTAACAAATACTTTGTGAAGGAAAAAGAGGAAATTGTTTATTCAATTTTGCCAACGGCTACTCAATATGCACGAAATGCTCTCTTTTCTGGATTAATGCCATCAGAAATTGCTAAAAAACATCCTCAGTATTGGAAAAGTGAAGATGATGAGGGAAGTAAAAATAAATTTGAAGAAGAACTTTTGGAGCAAAACATGAAAAGACTTGGGAAGTCTTCTTTAAAATCTTCTTACCATAAGATAACCAATGTTAATGCAGGAAAAAAATTGGTTGAGCAATTCCATAAACTCAAAGAAAACGACATCAATTTCATTGTTTACAATTTCGTAGATATGCTTTCACATGCAAGAACTGAAATGGAAGTTATTAGAGAACTTGCCGATGATGAGTCGGCTTATCGATCAATAACAATGTCTTGGTTTGAACATTCTCCGCTTTTAGACATTATAAAGCAGGCAGCAGAAGATAAAATAAAATTAATAATTACTACAGATCACGGAACTATAAAAGTGAATCAACCTGTTAAAATAGCTGGAGAAAGAAATACCAATACCAATTTACGATATAAGGTTGGTAGAGGATTAGGATACAAAAGCAAAGATGTATTTGTGGTTTCAAACCCACAAGATGCTTTTCTTCCAAAACAGAAAATGTCTAGTGAATTTGTATTTGCAAAAGAACAAGACTTCTTTGTTTATCCGAATAATTACAATCACTTTGTGAATTATTACGGAAATACGTTTCAGCATGGGGGGGTTTCAATGGAGGAAATGTTAATTCCCTATATAGAAATGAGGTCTAAATAAAATTAATCTATAAAACGTTTTTATTTCTTGCTTTCGTTAATTTTGCACAATAATGAAGGATACAACACAAAGTAGAATAGCTGTTCAGGATATTAGATCTCAGTTTCCAATATTGACTCAAAAAGTAAATGGAAGAGATTTGATTTATTTTGACAATGCAGCGACCTCTCAAAAACCTTTGATAGTCATCGATAAGATTAAGAACTATTATGAAAAGGAAAATGCAAACATCCATAGGGGTGTCCATTCATTAAGCCAAGAAGCGACAACAGCTTATGAACAGGCCAGACAAAAGATAAGCAGCTACCTTAATGCAAAAAGCGATTCAGAAATTATTTTTACAAAAGGTACTACTGACGGAATTAATTTAATTGCATCATCATTTGGTGAGCTTTTAAGCCCCGGAGACGAAATTATTATTTCGGCAATGGAACACCACTCGAATATTGTGCCTTGGCAGCTTCTGGAAAGCAGAAAAAAAATCAAGCTCAAAGTTGTTCCAATTCACAAATCTGGAGAAATTGATCTTAACGCATTTGAAAAATTACTTAATGAAAAAACGAAGCTTGTATCAATAACACACATTTCGAATTCTCTTGGAATTATAAATCCAATCAATGAGATTATTCGCAAATCCCATTTAGTCGGTGCTAAGGTGCTTATTGACGGTGCTCAAAGCATACAACACGAAAAAATTGATCTACAAGAATTGAATTGTGATTTTTTCGTTTTTTCAGGACATAAAGTATATGGCCCTACAGGGGTTGGAGTGCTTTATGGTAAAAGTGAATTATTGAACATCATGCCCCCATACCAAGGCGGTGGTGATATGATTGAAAAAGTTAGTTTCGAAAAGACCACCTTTAATGTTTTGCCATTCAAGTTTGAAGCGGGAACTCCCAATATTGTGGGAGGAATTGCATTAGGTACGGCTTTTGATTTTATAGATTCACTCAATTTTGAACAGTGTCAAGTTCATGAATTAGAACTTCTTCGTTATGCAGAAGCACAATTAAATGCAATACCAACGATCAAAATATTTGGGACTTCTAAAAACAAAACAAGTGTGATTTCTTTTAACGTGGGGGACATTCACCCTTTTGATATAGGAACTTTACTTGATAAGCAAGGAGTTGCCGTCAGAACAGGACATCATTGCACACAGCCCATCATGGACTTTTATCAAATACCTGGTACAATCAGAGTTTCATTTAGTATTTACAATACAAAAGGTGAAATAGATTTATTTGTGGCTGCACTAAACAAGTCTATTCAAATCCTTAGCTAATGAACTATATTGAAAAACAAAATGCTATTATTGAGGACTTTTCCTTGTTTGATGACTGGATGGAGAAATATGAATTAATTATTGATCTAGGTAAGGAGATTGAGATGATTCCAAGTCAAGATAAAAGAGACGAACAACTCATCGAGGGATGCCAGTCTAGAGTTTGGCTTAAATCCAATTACAAGGATGGTAAAATGTTTTACTTTGCCGATTCAGACGCCATAATAACAAAAGGCATCATTTCATTATTGATAAAAGTAATGAATGGAGAAGAACCCAAAACAATTGCCAAAGAGGACTTGTTTTTCATCAAAGAAATCGGGCTTCAAGAGCACCTTTCACCTACTAGAGCAAATGGCCTAGTAGAAATGGTTAAACGAATGAAATTAGACGCTATAAAACACTATTAAATGGAAGCACTAGAAAATACAATTGTTGACGTATTGAAATCTATTTATGATCCTGAAATACCTGTTGATGTATATGAATTGGGACTCATTTACGAAGTAAAAATAGATAAAGAGTCAAATGTTCAAATTGAAATGACTCTAACCTCTCCAAATTGCCCGGTAGCTGAAAGTATGCCTAAAGAAGTTGAAGATAAAGTAGCTGAAATAACAGAGGTCAAATCAGCAAAAGTAAACATCGTTTTCGATCCACCTTGGGATAAAGACATGATGAGTGAAGAAGCTAAGCTTGAGCT
>JABJEE010000074.1 GCA_018665005.1 Flavobacteriales bacterium | reverse complement strand
TTCTAAGAATGGCATATCTTCTTGACGAACAATATTGGCAACAATTCCTTTGTTACCATGACGCCCCGCCATCTTATCACCAACCTTAAGCTTTCTCTTTTTAGCTACATAGACCTTTGCCATTTTTATAATCCCCGCAGGTAGCTCGTCTCCAACTGAGATATGGAATTTCCTACGTTTATAATTACCTAAAAGGTCATTTGCCTTAATATTGTAATTATGAATCACACGGCTAATCAACTGATTTATTTTATCATCGGCAGTCCATTTCAATGGATTTACAATTGAATAATCTAAAGAAGTCAATGACTTAGCAGAAAACTTCGTTCCTTTCTTAATCAATTCTTCTTTAAAGTTATTGAATACCCCTGTTGATTTCTCTTCACCGACAATTTTGATCAATTTCTCTGCAAGTTTGGCTTTTAAAGCTACCATATCGCCCTGATATTCAGTATCTATGGTTTCAAGTAAAGGTTTGTCTTGAGATTTTGATTTCCTGTCTTTTACTGCTCTAGAGAAAAGTTTCTTTTGAATAACAACTCCTCTAAGTGAAGGACCAGCTTTAAGTGATGCATCTTTTACATCACCAGCTTTATCACCAAATATCGCTCTTAAAAGCTTTTCTTCTGGAGATGGATCTGTTTCACCTTTAGGTGTTATTTTTCCGATTATAATATCGCCTTCTTTAATTTCAGCACCTACTCTAATCAATCCATTTTCATCTAAATCTTTCGTTGCTTCTTCACTAACATTTGGAATATCTGCTGTTAGCTCCTCCATTCCTCGTTTTGTATCTCTAACATCTAGGGAATACTCATCTATATGTATTGAAGTGAAGATATCATCTCTAACAACCTTTTCAGAAATAACGATGGCATCCTCAAAGTTGTAACCTTTCCATGGCATAAATGCAACCTTAAGGTTTTGACCAAGAGCCAATTCTCCTTTTTGAGTAGCATAACCTTCACAAAGAACTTGACCTTTAACAACCTTATCGCCTTTTTCTACAATTGGCTTTAAGTTGATACAAGTACTTTGATTGGTTTTTTGAAACTTGATTAATGGATACTTAGTCACCTCACTTTCGAAGCTCACTAATTTATCTTCGGAATTCCAATTGTATCGAATTACGATTTCATTAGAATCTACATATTCCACAATACCTGAACCTTCAGCGTTAATTAAAACACGTGAATCCTCAGCAACCAATTGTTCTATCCCTGTTCCAACGATAGGTGAATTTGGTTTCAAAAGCGGAACTGCTTGACGCTGCATATTTGATCCCATCAAAGCCCTATTCGCATCATCATGCTCAAGGAATGGAATTGAAGATGCCGCAATCGACGCAATTTGATTTGCACCAACATCCATCAAATTCAATTTAGATGGCTCTACAACTGGAAAATCACCTTCAAATCTCGCTTTTACAACGTCTGAAAGGAAATTTCCTTTTTCATCTACTTTGGCATTGGCTTGAGCAATCGTTTTTGAATCTTCTTCCTCTGCTGCCAAATAAATAGGTTCGTTTTTATATTGAACGATTCCCTTTTCTACTTTTCGGTAAGGCGTTTCAATAAATCCAAGTTTATTTACCTTGGCAAAAACACATAATGAGGAAATCAAACCAATATTTGGTCCCTCAGGAGTTTCAATAGTACACAATCTGCCGTAGTGGGTGTAATGAACATCCCTTACCTCAAATCCTGCTCTCTCTCTTGATAATCCACCTGGTCCTAGTGCCGACAATCTTCTTTTATGTGTCACCTCAGATAATGGATTGGTTTGATCCATGAATTGAGACAATTGATTTGTTCCAAAGAACGAGTTGATTACAGATGATAATGTTTTTGCATTGATCAAGTCAATCGGTGTAAAGACTTCATTGTCTCTTACATTCATTCTCTCTCTTATGGTTCTGGCCATTCTCGCCAAACCAACTCCAAACTGAGAATATAATTGTTCTCCAACCGTTCTTACACGTCGATTTGATAAGTGATCAATATCATCAACATCTTCTTTTGAGTTGATTAACTCAATCAAATATTTAATGATCAAGATCATATCATCTTTAGTAAGTACTCTAGACGTTTCCGACTGATCAATTCCTAGTTTCTTATTCAATCTGAAACGACCAACTTCTCCTAGATCATATCTCGTATCAGAAAAGAATAATTTCTCAAAAACACCCTTAGCTGTATCATAATCGGGGGGATCAGCATTTCTCAATTGTCTGTAGATATGCTCAACTGCTTCTTTCTGAGAGTTTGAGATATCTTTTTGAAGTGTATTATAGATAATAGTGTAATCCGCACTATTAATGTCTTCTTTATGAAGCGTTACTGATTTCGCACCGGACTCCATAATAGCTTCCAAGTGCTCTTCTGTAATTACAAGCTCACGGTCAAAAATAACTTCGTTTCTTTCAATAGATACAACCTCTCCTGTATCTTCATCCACGAAATCTTCAATCCATGTCTTTAAAACTCTTGCAGCTAACCTTCTGCCGACAAGCTTTTTGAGATTCGTCTTATTGACTTTGATCTCATCTGCCAAACCAAATATATCTAGAACATCTTTATCAGTTTCATAACCGATGGCTCTAAACAAGGTTGTAACAGGTAATTTTTTCTTTCTGTCAATGTAAGCATACATGACGTTGTTAATATCCGTTGCAAATTCTATCCAAGAACCTTTAAAAGGGATGATTCTTGCAGAATACAATTTGGTACCATTTGCATGTCGTGATTGTCCAAAGAATACACCAGGTGATCTATGTAACTGAGAAACAATAACCCGCTCTGCACCATTAACTACAAAAGAACCTTTTGGAGTCATGTATGGAATCGTACCCAAATAAACATCTTGAACGATCGTTTCAAAATCTTCATGCTCTGGATCTGTACAATAAAGCTTTAGTTTTGCCTTTAAAGGCACACTGTAAGTCAATCCCCTTTCTATACACTCTTCTATTGAATATCTAGGTGGATCAATAAAATAGTCCAAAAATTCTAATACAAATTGATTTCGAGTATCAGTAATTGGGAAGTTTTCTGCGAATACCTTAAATAGTCCTTCACTCTCACGATTTTCGGGTGTTGTTTCCAACTGGAAAAACTCCCTAAAGGATTTTAATTGGATTTCTAAGAAATCCGGATAATCAAATTGATTTTTGCTTGATGCAAAATTAATTCTGGTTGAATTATTTGATGTTGCCAAGGATTTATGTTTTTAGTTAATGATTGAGTCTACCACTATAGAAGACCGTTTAAAACAGGACAAGGCACCCGCTTTTAGCGGTGCCTTTCCTGTAAATAATTTGAATAGGTTACTTAACCTCAACTTCAGCGCCAGCCTCTTCAAGAGATTTTTTAAGTCCTTCAGCTTCGTCTTTAGACACACCTTCTTTCAAAGTAGTAGGCGCGTTATCGACCATGTCTTTAGACTCTTTAAGACCAGTACCAGTAAGTTCTTTTACAAGTTTAACTACTGCTAATTTACTTGGTCCACCAGCATTTAAGATTACATCAAACTCTGTTTGTGCTTCTCCAGCTTCAGCAGCGCCACCAGCAGCAGCGCCACCAGCAACAGCAACAGCCGCAGCTGCAGGCTCGATACCATATTCATCTTTCATTATTGTTGCTAACTCACTTACTTCTTTAACTGTCAAGTTCACCAACGTTTCTGCAATTTGCTTTAAATCAGCCATTTTATTTAAATTTTAAATAGATTTATTAATAAATTATTCTGCTCTTTCTTCGAGCGTTTTCATGATACCAGCTAGTTTCCCACCGGCTCCTTTCAATCCAGACAATACATTCTTAGCAGGACTCTGTAACAGACCAATGATCTCTCCAATAAGTTCGTCCTTACTTTTCAAGGCTTCTAGAGCGGATAACTGATCGTCACCTATGAATATTGCTTCTTCAACATATGCTCCTTTTAAAATGGGTTTATCATTCTTTTTACGGAAATCATTAATCATTTTAGCTGGTGCACTTGATGATTCAGATAACATAATAGAAGTTGCGCCCTTAAGAACATCTCTCAATGCTCCAAACTCTTTTCCTTCTACTTTATCCATCGCCTTTGCCAAAAGTGCATTCTTTACTACACGCATACGAATGTTGGCATGAAAACATTTTCTTCTCAATGAATTCACAGCTTCAACCGTAAGCTCTGCAGTGTCCGTCAAATAGAATACATTAGACTCGGATAAATCCGAAGTCAACTCATCTATATACTTTGATTTTTCTTCTCTTGTCATTTTCTTGGTATTAAGCGTTAACAGACTTTGCATCAATTTGTATTCCAGGACTCATTGTTGAAGTAATATAAATACTTTTAAAATAGGTCCCTTTTGCAGATGAAGGTTTCATTTTCAACAACGTTTGAAGAAGTTCATTCGCATTTTCGTGGATTTTATCCCCGTCAAAACTAACTTTTCCAACCGATGAATGAATGATACCAAATTTATCGACTTTAAAATCGATCTTTCCGGCTTTAACCTCATTTACAGCTTTACCAACTTCCATAGTAACTGTTCCTGTTTTAGGGTTTGGCATTAAACCTCTTGGTCCTAAAATTCTACCAAGAGCTCCAACTTTCCCCATTACAGATGGCATGGTAATAATCACGTCAACATCAGTCCATCCAGACTTAATTTTGGCAATATATTCATCCAAACCATAGTAATCTGCTCCGGCTTCTTTAGCTTCATCCTCCTTATCTGGAGTACAAAGAACTAAAACCTTCACATCCTTTCCTGTACCATGCGGTAAAGCAACTGTGCCTCGCACCATTTGATTTGCTTTTCTTGGATCTACTCCAAGTCGAATACACATATCTATGGACGCATCGAACTTAGTCGTGGAAATATCCTTAACTAGGTTACACGCATCAACAAGTGAATATGCTTTTGATAAATCATGCTTACCAAAAATCTCTTTTCTATTTTTTGTCATTTTTTTCATAACGTAAATTATTTAGATTTTGGTCCATTTTTACCTTTAACATTCACTCCCATACTACGCGCAGTACCCGCAACCATCATCATTGCAGAGTCAACTGTAAAGCAATTTAAATCAGGAAGTTTATCCTCTGCTATCGTTCGAATTTGATCCCAAGTGATGGCACCTACTTTTACACGATTAGGTTCGGAAGAACCTTTTTTGATTTTAATTTGCTCCATGATTTGCACTGCTGCTGGTGGAGTCTTTAAAACAAAGTCAAACGACTTGTCGCTGTATACTGTAATTACAACTGGTACCACTTTACCTGGCTTATCCTGGGTTCTTGCATTAAATTGCTTGCAAAACTCCATGATGTTTACTCCTTTCGCACCAAGTGCTGGTCCTACTGGAGGGGCCGGGTTAGCTGCACCACCTCTGATCTGTAATTTGATCAATCCTGCTACTTCTTTAGCCATATATATTAAATTGTGTAGTCAAACATGAACGTTAGCGATGGGAAGCTTTAATCATCTAGTTCACTCCTACGGTTAATACAAATTATTAACTTTCTTTCTCGACCTGCATATAGCTTAGTTCGAGAAGGTTTTTTCTACCGAAAATCTTAACCATCACTTTCAACTTTTTCTTGTCTTCATTGATATCATCAATGACTCCAGTGAAATTATTAAAAGGACCGTCAATAACTTTAACGGATTCACCCACCACAAACGGAATTTTCAATTCCTCTTCTGTTTCTGACAGCTCGTCCACCTTACCTAAAATACGATTGACTTCTGACATTCTCATAGGTACAGGCTCACCACCTTTTTCAGTACCTAAAAATCCAATAACATTGGGTATGCTTCTAATTACGTGCTTAACTTCACCCACCAATGCGGCTTCAATTAAAACGTAACCAGGAAGATACGCTCTCTCTTTATTTACCTTCTTACCATTACGGATCTGAAAAATTTTTTCAGTTGGAATTAAAACTTGTTCGATATTCTCGTCCAAAGATTTCATCCGGCCCATTTCGATTTCAAGGTATTCTTTTACTCTTTTTTCCTTTCCACTTATCGCACGAACGACGTACCACTTTTTAGTAATTTCACTCATTTCAATCGTTTAGAAAAAATTGTAAATATATCCAAGTACTCCATTCCACCAAAAGTTTGGATCATTTCCAAACACTTTATCCATCACAAAAATGGTAAGTGACAATATAATAGAAGCCACAACTACTAGAACCGTGTTATTCTGTAATTCCTCCCAAGTTGGCCAAGTTACGTTGTGAACCAGTTCATTGTAGGTATCTTGTATATATGCTATCACTTTCATTACTATCTTTCTTTAATCCTGCACGGGCGGTAGGATTCGAACCCACGACCAATGGTTTTGGAGACCACTACTCTACCAGCTGAGCTACACCCGTTTAAAAAGGGGAGCCGCTGGCTCCCCTTATTTTAAACTTTATATTTTTTCTTACGAAACGATTTCCGTAACCTGTCCAGCTCCAACAGTTCTTCCACCTTCACGTATTGCGAAACGAAGACCCTGGCCCATGGCTACAGGAACGATCAACTTAACATTGATTGTTACATTATCTCCAGGCATTACCATTTCACGACCGTCAGTTAAAAAGATTTCTCCTGTTACATCAGTTGTACGGAAATAAAATTGTGGTCTGTATTTGTTATGGAAAGGAGTGTGACGTCCACCTTCTTCTTTCTTCAAAACATATATTTCAGCTTTAAACTCTTGATGTGGTTTAGTTGAACCTGGCTTACAAATAACCATACCTCTTTTGATTTGAGACTTCTCAATACCTCTCAAAAGGATACCAACATTATCACCAGCTTCACCTCTATCTAGAATCTTACGGAACATTTCAACACCCGTTACAGTTGATGTTAATTTTTCATCACCCATACCTAAGATCTCAACAGGATCTCCTGTGTTACAAACACCCGTTTCGATTCTACCCGTTGCAACCGTACCACGACCTGTAATCGTAAATACATCTTCAACTGGCATTAAGAAAGGCTTATCAACATCACGTGGAGGAAGTTCGATAAACGTATCAACCGCTTCCATTAACTCATTAATTATAGCAACCCACTTATCTTCGTTGTTCAATGCACCAAGTGCTGAACCTTGAATAACTGGTGTGTTGTCACCGTCATATTGGTAGAAAGAAAGCAATTCTCTTACTTCCATCTCAACCAATTCTAATAATTCTTCATCATCAACCATGTCCACTTTGTTCATGAAAACAACCAATCTTGGAACACCAACTTGTCTTCCTAATAGGATGTGCTCACGAGTTTGTGGCATTGGGCCATCTGTTGCAGCAACAACTAGAATAGCACCATCCATCTGAGCAGCACCAGTAACCATGTTCTTTACATAATCGGCGTGACCTGGACAGTCAACGTGAGCGTAATGACGGTTTTTTGTTTCATACTCAATATGAGATGTGTTAATAGTAATACCACGCTCTTTTTCTTCAGGAGCGTTGTCAATTGAACTAAAATCTCTTGCAGATGCAAGACCTTGGTTTGACAATACGCTTGAAATCGCAGCTGTCAAAGTTGTTTTACCGTGATCTACGTGACCAATTGTACCAATGTTCACGTGTGGTTTGGAACGATCAAAATTTTCCTTTGCCATTTTTCTATTTGTTACTTAATTAATAATTTATTTATTCATAATTCTGCGCAAGCGCAATTTCTTTTAAACTTGAGCCAATGACGAGATTTGAACTCGTGACCTCTTCCTTACCAAGGAAGCGCTCTACCCCTGAGCTACACCGGCAGCTCAAACGAAAGTGAGCGGGAGACGAGGGTCGAACTCGCGACATTCAGCTTGGAAGGCTGACGCTCTACCAACTGAGCTACTCCCGCTTATTTCTTTCTG
>JABJEE010000073.1 GCA_018665005.1 Flavobacteriales bacterium | reverse complement strand
TCAGTAGATAGCACAATCATCGTGATTGACTTTTTAGAAATCAAAAAATCACAATGGAAAAATAACTTTGAAACGGTATCTGGTTTAATTCTTTCTGGCGGAAGAGACGTTAGTCCCAAAAATTACGGAGTTAAAGACACCTTCAACCTTTGTGTTACAGATCCAAAAAGAGATGAAGTTGAGCTTTTTTTACTAAAAGCTGCCTTAAATGATTCTATTCCAATTCTTGGCATTTGTAGAGGACACCAAATGACCAATGTAGGTCAAGGAGGAGCCCTTTATCAGGACATTCCATCTCAACATAAATCTAACGTCAGGGTGATTCATCGAGATAGTCTACAGGAGAATTATGTCTACCATGACATTCAGATTGACACCACAAGTGCTCTATTTGAAATATATGGGGTAAGCGAAATGAACGTGAATAGCTTTCATCATCAAGCCGTTATTAAGGAAGGAGGATTTATGAAAACAGTAGCACGGGCTGCAGATGGTATTTGTGAAGCCGCAGAATGGGGGAAAGGATTAGAAGACAGATGGATTATCGGCGTACAGTTCCACCCTGAAAGACAATTTAAAACGGAAGCCATACACTCAAATTTAATACGAGCATATATAGAAGCCTGCTTCCCTTAACCCTTAGATTTTCGTATAACTTTTATCCCCTTAACCATCAACCCAAATGTGGCAAGTACTGAGATATAAATCAAGGTGTGTTTTCCAATATGAATACTGTCGTAAATCGAATATTCACGAAGTAACGCTACAAATAGAAAACAAGTTCCTGTAGAAAGCATACTCGAATACTCATTAAAAATCACTTTACTTAATGAAAATTTATATTTAATGGGAACAAAACCAGTAAGCCTTGGGATAAATACAGGAGTTGCATTGCACCATTTTGTATATGTTTCACCAAATTTCTTCGATAAAAAAGCTTCTTCGGCAAATATGATTCGTTCATAATACATCCAAAACATCAATACAAGGACCAAACTCAACCAAAAACTAAATAAATAAATGGAAAGCCCAAACCAAATTAAAAAGTTAGCCACATAAAGAGGGTTTCTTACTATTGAATACCAACCTTTTGTGTTTAATGAATCTGCTACTTGCTCACTCCTATTTCTTCCTGAAGTAGCATCCTGACGAGCTAAAATAACTTGAGCTCGAATCAAGTGCCCAAGAAAAATAAAGCCTAGCGCCGAAAATAATGTAGTGTATTCTAAGGCCTCATATTTTATTAGGTATTCATAAGAATTGAAATAGCTTACAGGAATTGAAAACAGAATGAATAATATAGGGATAAACCCTCTGTTTCGGAATAATAAATCTCCTTGTTTTTCTAAAGAATCTTGTAATTTCATTTAAATAAATTGAGTATATTGCAACATACAATCTGACAAAAGTAATCATTCTTCAAACTATGAAAGAAAAATTCGAATTAGAATACCTCTTAAAGACTTCAATAAGGGTGTTGGACAACATGATTGGTTCACCAAGCGGACTTAGCGAATGGTTTGCTGATGACGTTACGGTTAGAGATGACATCTATTCTTTCGAATGGGATGGATCCATCGAAGAAGCCCGTCTCGTTCAGAAAAAAATGAACTCGAAAATGAAATTCAAATGGTTAGAGGATGAAGAAAATGGTGATGATTATTACTTTGAAATTAATTTTGAAGTAGACTCCATGACCTCTGCTGTTTCCCTCAAAGTAATTGATTTTTCAGAAGCCGATGAAATTGAATCTTCAAAAATGTTATGGGAACAACAAATTAATGATTTGAAAAGGATTATTGGAGCATAAATCCATTAGTTTTGCGTTAGTTTAGTACAAGTACAACCAATAAACTACATACATTGCTACCTCGACTCTATTTATTTAGTCTTAGATCATTTATTGGACCTTTCCTATTAACACTTATCATCTGTATTTTCATACTGATACTTCAATTTTTCTGGGTATATATTGATGACCTCATGGGTAAAGGCATCGATGTTCTTATTATTCTTGAGCTCTTATTTTATGTTTCAGCAAGCCTTATTCCTCTCGCGCTTCCTTTGGCCATTCTGATTTCCTCACTGATGACTTTTGGTAATTTTTCTGAAAACAATGAATTGACAGCACTGAAATCAAGCGGTCTTTCACTTTTTAAAATCATGAGACCTTTGATGGTATTGGTTATTGCTATTTCTATTTTTACATTTTACTTTTCAAACTATGTAATTCCCGTTGCAAATCTCAAATGGCATTCATTGATCTTTGACATTCAAAACACAAAAATCTCAAATCTGATTAAACCTGGTGTATTCACTACAGAAATAGACGGCTATGCCATTAAAGTTGGGTCAGGAAAAGATGGAGTATACGATGATGTTGTCATTCATGACCACACCAATCCTGTCGAGTTAAAAACGATCAAAGCAGAACAAATTAAGATCTATAAAGCCAGTAACTCCTTGTACTTGTTTTTCGAATTGATCAATGGAACTATTTTCGAAGAACTAGACATACAAAACCCGATTTTTCTGCCTAATGGGAAAATGCAGAATAAAATCCACATGAATAGACCATCACGAGTTTCTCGCTTTGACAAAGCCACGTATAAAATTAATGTATCAGGATTTACCTTAAATAGAAGTGATAATGATATTTTTAAGGACAAATACGAAATGCTGAATGTCTTTCAAATAAAAAAAGCAATGGATTCATTATCCGAGAAAAGAAAAAAAATGAATAAGGCTTATTTAAAAGTCAACAAACGAGACCAGGCCATATTTAGAATTTCTCAAATTGAAGATCTAAACGATTCAGTTCAATCCAATGAACTACAGTGTTTTAAAATCAGTGACATTAATACAGAAGATAAAAACAAAATACACAAACAGCTCATTACCAAGCTTCGAAGTAAAAATCAAAACCTTGAGAATCAAATTAAATTTCTAGGAACAATAGAAAAAGATGAAAACAACTATTGGATTGAATTTCACAGAAAATTCGCTCTCTCCGTAACGCTTGTAATTCTGTTTTTTATGGGGGCATCTCTTGGCTCCATTATTAAAAAGGGAGGATTCGGAGCTCCAGTAGTCATAGCTGCCGTTATTTTCATCTTATATTTTTCAATTATAACCACAGGAGAAAATCTTGCCGACTCACAAGTCATCAGTCCTTTCTTTGGAATGTGGATGCCTTGTATTATTTTCACTCCTATTGCTTTAATACTATCGCGGGCAGCAGCAAGGGATTCTAAAATATTTGCAAAAGAAAACTGGAATACTTTTTTCAAAACAAAAAAGACAGCATGAAAGTGTTATTTATTAGTCATAAACCACCATATCCTATTGTAGACGGTGGATGCCATGCGATGGATAGAATGCTTCGTGATTTTTTATTTACTTACCCTGAGGCCTCCATTACTTATCTTTCATTAGCAACAGAAAAGCATCCCTTTGACAAAAACTCAATACCTTCTGATCTTGTAGGCAGTATTGATTTTATGAGCACACAAATATCAACACGAATAAATGCCATAGCTGCCCTTATTCACCTATTTAACAAACAATCATACAATATTTCTAGATTTAAAAAAAAGAGTGCAATTACGCTTATTAATTCTCTAATCTCTAAAAATAAATTTGATGTTATCGTTTTTGAAAGTCTTTTTGCCGGAGCATATGTAGATGAGATCAAGAAATTAACCAAGGCTAAGCTTATATACAGAGCTCATAACATAGAACATACCATTTGGGAAGACTTATCAAAAGGAGAATCAAATCCATTTAAAAAATGGTACTTAAAACACCTATCAATAAGATTAAAAACATTTGAATTTGATTTTTTAAAAAAGATGAATTTAACCCTGTCCATCTCAGAAATGGATCAGTCTATATTCACTAAAAACACGGAGAATGATTGTAAATACATCCCGGTGTCTATGCCATCTATCAAAAAGTATACTGGTGCTAAAAATTCATTGTGCTTTTTAGGTGCATTCAATTGGATGCCAAATAAAGAAGGGATTTCATGGTACGTGGATAATGTTCATGAGGAGCTCGTTAATAAATTCCCAGAAATGAATCTTGAAATCGCTGGAAGTTTTTCACAAGAAATATCTCATCTCTCAAAAAAGCCAAAGATTCGTCTTCATGGCTTTGTAGATTCCTCAGTGGATTTTATTTCTTCTCATGGGGTTTTTATCGCTCCTATTCTTTCTGGGTCGGGAGTGAATATGAAAGTATTAGAAGCCATGTCGCTTGGTGTTCCTTGTGTGCTCAGCAAAAAAGCGGCAGAAGGTTTAAACCTCCCT
>JABJEE010000072.1 GCA_018665005.1 Flavobacteriales bacterium | reverse complement strand
ATTTCTCTATTAAGAAGGTTATTTAAATATTTCTCCACAGACTCAAAAGAGTCAATAGTCAAGTGGTCGTCCACAAAGGATCGAGCATTCTTGGAATAAGTCATAAGTGTTAAAGTTTATTTTCCTCGCTGAGAGCCAACTTTTGTTGGAGCAGATTTTTTGGCTGAGACGGTTTTAACTGATTTGGAAGGACCTGATTTTGGCGTAGCTTTTTTGGCTGTTGTTTTCGTCGCTTTTTTGGTTTCAGCTTCTTTTGAATCTTTCTTTTTTTCCTTTTTTTCAACAATCGGTATTCCCGCGTTAATCAAAATATTATACCATTGAAAGATCTTTCTTAAATCAGATTTGTATACACGCTCACGATCATAATTGGGTAGAATCTCTCCTAAAGTAGACTCAAGCTTAGCAAGGTCTTCTTTGTGTGATGGACAGGCTTTTCCATCGTATTTATCGTTGAATTTCTCCAATACTTCAATCAGCTTAACATCTTCATCTGTTGTGTAGATACTAATGTCTCCGAGTGTTGATATACGATCAGAGGCGTGAGCTGGAATACGCTTTTTGTCGACAATTGATTCTACAATCACACTGTTCTTTCCTTGAGCGACTACCTTAAATAATCCAGGTCTTCCTGTTATTGATATGATCTCGTTTAAGTTCATGTATAAGTTTTTTTCAAAAATAGAAAAACTTAGCAAGACGAGGTTAGAAAACACCTATTATATGCAATAAGTAGTTCAATAATCGTATTACCAGTCTTTTATCCATACCTTTGCACCCAATTTTAAATAAATAGAAATGACATTTGAGGAGCTGGGATTGAGAGAAGAGGTGCTTAAGTCGTTAAAAGAACTGGGTTTCGAAGCACCGACTCCTATCCAAGAACAAGCAATACCACATCTTATGAAAGATGAAGATTGCGATTTCGTCGGTCTTGCACAGACAGGAACCGGCAAAACGGCAGCATTCGGACTGCCTCTAATTAGTAATATAGATTTAAAATCTTCTTTGCCGCAAGGCTTGATTATCTGTCCAACGCGAGAGCTCTGTTTGCAGATTACAAGAGATTTGGAAACCTTTTCCAAATATCTCAATTGTAATATTGTATCCGTTTATGGTGGTGCAGACATCCGCAGACAGATGACTCAAATAAAAAGGGGTGTATCCATTATTGTGGCCACTCCCGGAAGGTTGGTAGACTTAATCAATAGAAAAGTCATTAAGCTTTCAGAAGTAAAAACAGTTATTCTTGATGAAGCAGATGAGATGCTTAACATGGGTTTTAAGGAAGATATAGATGCGATATTAGATTCTGCTCCTGTAACTAAAAGTGTTTGGCTTTTTTCGGCGACCATGCCAAAAGAGGTAGCTAGAATAGCAAAAAATTATATGACTGACCCTCTAGAGGTTTCAATAGGTCATAAAAATCAAAGTAATGAAAACATTGAACACATTTATAGTGTGGTCAAAGAAAGGGATCGTTATGAAGCGGTCAAGAGATTGATTGATTTCCATCCCAATATATACGGACTTATATTTTGTAGAACAAAAAGGGAAACGGCTACTGTAGCTGAAAACCTTGGTCGCGAAGGATACAGTGCAGAACCTCTTCATGGTGATTTAACTCAGCCGATGAGAGACAGAGTAATGGCTCGTTTTAGAAGTAAAGAAATTCAAGTTTTGGTAGCAACAGATGTTGCTGCAAGAGGAATCGATGTAGAAGACATTACCCATGTCATCAATTACAATTTGCCTGATGACACAGAAAACTATACGCACAGAAGTGGACGAACAGCAAGAGCCGGTAAGAAAGGACAGTCTATCGTACTTATCAGTCCAAAGGAGAGCTACAAAATCAAGGCCATTGAAAAGCAAATGGGGCAAACTTTTGCACAAGGTAAAATACCTAATGCAGAGGAGATTTGTGAAATACAATTGATGAAGCTGATCCAAAATACGATCAAAATTGAGGTCAAAGAAAAGGACATAGAGAAATTTATGCCTCAAATTCTTTCTTCATTTGAAACGATGGATAAAACAGAGATCATTAAGAAATTTGTTTCTGCCGAGTTCAATAGATTTATCGAGTATTATGATCGTTCTGGAGATGTGAATCAACGAGCGAAAGAATCTAGTCGAGAC
Organism: Flavobacteriales bacterium; assembly: GCA_018665005.1. Classification (GTDB taxonomy): domain Bacteria; phylum Bacteroidota; class Bacteroidia; order Flavobacteriales_D; family Crocinitomicaceae; genus UBA952. Next base: position 8,646 of record JABJEE010000072.1, on the reverse strand, counting down.
GGAGGGAACCGAACAGACAAAGGTGCTAGAGCGCGCGATGAAGGGAAAACACGTTTTTTCTTAAGCGCAGGAAAGCGAGATGGCCTGAATCCAGGAGCTTTGCTTCGTGTTGTTTGTGATGCCGCAGGAATAAAATCAACAGGTATCGGTAGAATAGATATCATGACTTCATATGCATTTTTTGATGTGGATGAGGAACATACGGATCGCATCCTGAAAAGTGTGAACGGAACTGATTTTGAAGGTACAAAACTATCTGTTGAAGTTACAAACACCCAAAATGGTGGTGGTTCTAAACAATCAGGTGGAGGACAAAGCCGATCAGGTGGTGGTAAATTTAGAAGATCCTCTGGAGGAGGAGGTCGCAGTGGTAATTTTCGTTCTTCAAAAAGCGGAGGTGATCGAAGATCAGATCGTTCAGGTGATAGAAATGGGGGTTCAGAAAGAAGGTCAAGACCAGACAGACCAAGAAGACATAGAGGACGTTAATTCAATACAATTTTAATGGAAATAAGGAATATCGCAATAATAGCGCACGTTGACCACGGTAAAACGACTTTGGTGGACAAGATGATTGAGGAAGGAGCTTTTGTAGATGAAAGAGATCGACCAAAAGGAGAGCTCATTATGGACAATAATGATCTTGAAAAAGAAAGGGGAATTACAATTGTCTCCAAAAACGTATCAGTAATTTATAAAGACACGAAGATTAATATTATTGACACTCCAGGTCACGCCGATTTTGGAGGAGAGGTAGAGCGTGTTTTAAACATGGCTGATGGTGTTTGTCTTTTGGTTGATGCATTTGAAGGACCAATGCCCCAAACCAGATTTGTATTGGGTAAAGCACTTGCATTGGGCTTAAAACCATTACTGGTAATCAATAAGGTAGATAAAGAAAACTGTACGCCAGATGAGGTTCACGAGAAGGTATTTGACCTTATGTTTGAGCTTGATGCTACAGAGGAACAATTGGATTTTCCAACGGTTTATGGTTCAGCCAAGCAGTCATGGATGTCTGACGATTGGAAAAAACCAACGAAAACCATTGTGCCTTTATTGGATAGGGTTCTTGAGTATTTTCCACCTAAAAAAATTCAGGAAGGAAACACACAAATGTTGATTACTTCCTTGGACTTTTCTTCTTATGTAGGACGAATTGCAATTGGTAGATTGACCCGAGGAGAGTTAAAGGAAAACATGCCCATTATTTTATCTAAAAGAGATGGAAGTCAACAAAAACATAGAATAAAAGAATTGTTTGTGTTTGAGGGTTTGCAGCGTATTAAAGTAACGAGTGTTGAAGCCGGAGATATTTGTGCGATAACTGGAATCGAAGGTTTTGAAATTGGTGATTCAATTTGTAATGCTGAAAATCCAGAACCATTGCCAACGATTAGAATGGATGAACCCACAATGTCTATGACATTCTCTATAAATGATTCGCCATTCTTTGGAAAGGAAGGAAAATTTGTAACGTCAAGACATATCCAAGAACGCTTACATAAGGAGTTAGAAAAAAACCTTGCATTAAGAGTATTGGAAACGGATAAAGCAGATAAATGGCTGGTTTATGGAAGAGGTGTATTGCATTTATCAGTTCTGATTGAAACTATGAGAAGAGAAGGGTATGAGCTTCAGGTAGGACAACCTCAAGTAATATTGAAAGAGGTTGATGGCGCAAAATGTGAGCCTATTGAAGAGTTGACCATTGATTTACCTGATGAATATAGCGGTACTGCTGTTGAGGCAGTGACCAAACGTAAAGGTGAAATGCTGAATATGGAGCCTAAAGGCGCCAGAATGGTTATGCAATTTCATGTTCCTTCAAGAGGAATTATTGGTTTGAGAAATTATTTATTGACTCAAACTGCAGGAGAGGCCATTATGACGCACCGTTATTTAGAGTATCAACCATACAAAGGAGAAATTCCAGGAAGACAAAATGGTTCGATGATTTCATTAGAACAAGGTGTATCTATTCCTTTTTCATTAAATAATTTACAGGAAAGAGGGAAATTTTTTATTGCACCTAGTGAAAATATTTATGAGGGACAGGTAATTGGAGAAAATTCAAAAACCGGAGACCTTTGTATCAATGTTACCAAAACCAAGAAAATGTCTAACATGAGATCTTCTGGAGCTGATGATAAGGTGAGGTTAGCCCCGCCGAAGGTTTTCAGTTTAGAAGAGTGTTTAGAGTACATTCAAGGAGATGAATACGTTGAAGTAACTCCGAAGTGTTTAAGGATTAGAAAAATACTTCTTAAAGAAACAGATCGAAAAAGAGCGTCAAATAAAAGTTTGAACTTCTAAATGGCGTAATAAAAAAGAGATAGACTCGTTACCATATCGTGAGACTCATAAAGCACATAGTGTTTATTTTATGTTTTGTCCATTCTTCATGGGCACAGCAACCTAATTTTTTCTCTCGTTCAGAGATCGGTTTTTCAGTAGGCACGACATTTTATATTGGTGACTTAAATCAATTTAAACCCTTTTATAAAAGCAATCTTGCTGGAGGTTTTATGTACCGATTTAATGTGCATTCAAGAATGACATTGAGGTTTACGGGCATCTACGGAAAAGTTGAAGCCTATGACCAAGATGCAAGTCAACCATTAATCGTAAATCGAAATTTAAGTTTTGAGTCTCCGATTACAGAACTTGCGGGTGGCCTTGAATTTCACTATTTCCCATTTCAATTTGGCAACAAAAGATACAAGGGTACGGCATATATGATTGCACAAGTGGGTGTTTTTAAAATGAATCCCCAAACCCAATATAACGGTGAATTGGTGGATTTACAACCATTGGGTACCGAGGGTCAAAATGCCAATAGTGGCAAAGCGAATTATGGCCTTTATCAGCTTTGTGTTCCTCTTGGACTTGGACTTAAACTTTCCATGGGTAAATATGTGTCATTTAACATGGATATTGCGATCAGAAAAACTTTTACAGATTATTTGGACGATGTTGCAAGTGATACCTATTACGACCCTGTTGCGCTTCAAGCCTTAAATGGAACAGAAGCTGTTGCGCTTAGCAATAGGAGCATCGACGGATCAAGTTTCGGTAGGAGAGGGAATTCAAGTAATAAAGACTGGTATGTCTACTGTGGGGGTATGCTCACTTTTAGATTGGGTAAGGGGAACAATTGTCCGGTTCTTCGATAGTACTTTTGGACCGACGGCATTTTTCACCGCAATACTTTACTTCATCCCAACAGTTTTTCCATTTCTTTCTCCATTCAAAACTCCGATTACACCGTATACATGTTTTTGATGGGAAATTTTCTTTTTTTCTCGTTTTCACATAGTCAAAACATTTCTGGAACGACTTTGTTTTTCTTACCATGACGGAAAGAGATATAAACCGCGTAATTGAGATGGCTTGGGAAGATCGTACCCCATTCGACGCCATTTTTTTTCAATTTGGTTTAACTGAAAAAGAGGTGATTCAGTTGATGCGTACTGAATTAAAGTTGAATAGCTGGAAAAGGTGGCGAAAAAGAGTGCAAGGAAGAAATACCAAGCATGTTGCAAAAAGGGATTTTCTAGTGGGACGACATAAATGTTCGAGGCAACGTTCAATCAGTCAGAATAAAGTAACTTAGTTTTTAATGTAACCTGCTTTATCTCTAACCCGCTTTAACACGTCATTGGCGACTTCTCTGGCTTTTTGAGCACCCATTGATAGTGCATCATCGATTTCACTTCTATGTTCCATCAAGTGATTGAATCTTGTTCTTTCGGTTTCAAACTTTTCCAAAATGAGTTCATAGAGTGCTTGCTTCGCATGTCCATATCCATAACCACCTTTCTCATATTTTGACCTCATTTCTAAAATGGCATCAGATTCGGCCAATATAGAGTAGATTGCAAAGATATTGCAAGTGTCTGGATTTTTTGGGTCTTCAAGGGCTTCACTATTTGAAACAATAGACATGATTTGTTTTCTTAGCTTTTTTTCAGGGAGAAAAATATCAATCAGATTGTTCCTGGATTTACTCATTTTATGACCATCAGTTCCAGGGATAAGCATGGTGTCTTCAGCAATGGATTCTTCGGGAATAACAAAAGTGTCTCCGAGCTGTAAATTGAATTTTGTAGCCACATCGCGTGTCATCTCAATGTGTTGTTTTTGATCTTTTCCTACAGGAACGATTTCCGCATCATAAAGAAGAATGTCCGCAGCCATCAACATAGGATATGTAAATAAGCCTCCATTGATGTCATCAAGGCGGTCGGCTTTATCTTTGAATGAGTGGGCAAGTGTCAACCGTTTGTAGGGGTAGAAACACAACAGGTGCCACATTAATTCAGTAACTTCAGGAATATCGCTTTGTCGATAAAATACTGTTTTTGACGGATCAAGACCACAAGCGAGCCATGCGGCAGCCGTTTTATAGGTGTTTTCTCTAAGCTCTTCTGCATTTTTAACTTGCGTCAAGGAATGCAAATCTGCTATGAATAAAAACGATTCATTTGAGGATTCTTTTGCCAATTTAATGGCGGGTATAATTGCTCCCAAAAGATTTCCTAAATGTGTTGTCCCTGTACTCTGAATCCCTGTTAATATTCTTGCCATAATGTGTTTAACAAAAGTAGACAATTAAATTTTGTTTCAATTCCAATTCTTTTGCTTAATTTTTCATTCGAATGAGATTTGTAATCGGCTTATTTACCAATTTGTGGAAAATTTACATCGGATGTATCTTTTCGATTTTTGCTGTTTTATTATATCCATTTTTCTTGATTGTTTTGTTGAAAGATTCTTGGAAAAAATATAGTTTTTCTCTTTTTGTTTGTTGGAGCTGGCTCATGCGAATATTTTGCTTTTACCATGTAAAGTATGTCGAAAAAGCTGATATGCCTAAAGGTCCTTATGTGATTGTTTCGAATCACACTTCTTATTTAGATATCTTCTTTATGTATTCGATTCTCCCCAATCATCCTTTTGTTTTTTTAGGGAAAAGTGAAATTTTAACTTATCCGATCATTCGCACTTATTTCAAGAATTTAAACATACCCGTTTTTCGAAATGAAATCAGAAAGGTGGGCTTATCATATGTTTTGGCTTCAAAGGCAATAGAAGAAGGTTGGTCTTTGGTTATATATCCTGAGGGAACGATTCCTATGACTGAAATTCCAAAGCTCATTTCTTTTAAAAATGGCGCCTTTAAAATTGCCAAGGAGGCAAACGTGCCTATTGTCGCACTGACTTTCACTAATAATTATAGGTTGTTTTCTGATCCTACGATGTTTTATGGTCCTGCTAGACCAGGGATTTCGAAGTGTTATATTCATCCATACATTTCAAAAGAAGAGGTTGCAAACCTTTCTTTTTCCGAGCTAAAACAAAAGTCATTTGAATTGATTGAGGGGCCATTGCGAAAAGAATACCCTCATTTGTACTCAAAAGATGGAAATGATTAACTTTACCCTATGAAAATTAGTGATGAACTTGTTCAGCATATTGCCCATTTGGCTCGTTTAGAGTTTGAAGGTGATGATTTAAATCAAATTAAGGGAGACTTGTCCAAAATCATTGGTTTTATGGATAAGTTATCTGAGCTTGACACTAAAAATGTTGAACCCTTAATCTTTATGACAGACAAAGTGAATGTGTTGCGTGAAGATCGGTCCGAAAGAATACTTACGAGTGAAGATGCACTCAAGAATGCTCCGAAAAAAGATTCTGATTATTTCAGAATTCCCAAAGTTCTCGATAAAAAATCATAAGGAGAAACAACAATATTTTATTACTGAACCTCTGCTTGAAAAGAGCTTTTCATAGTGTGTTCTGATTTCAAATAGTTTCTTTTGGTCTTCAGAAAGTTGATTGTGGTAATCACCGTATAGGTCCCACGTCAGCTCATGACAATTGTATTTGTATTGTTGAATTTCTTCTTCAGTGAATTCAAACAGCAAATCACTATCCGTTTTCACATGGATTTTCCCATCCTTTTTTAAGAATTTACTATAGCGGTCAATAAATGGTTTTGAGCTCAGCCTCTTTCTCGGTTTTTTAGGTTGAGGATCAGAAAAGGTTAGCCATATTTCATCGATTTCATCCGTGTCAAAAAAATTATTTATAAAATCGATACGGGTCCTCAAGAACATGACGTTATTGATGTCCTGTTCAATACATTGCTTTGCTCCAATGTAAATGCGGTTTCCCTTGATGTCAATGCCTACAAAATTTTTGTTGGGATATAACTTGGCTAGTCCAACAGAGTATTCCCCTTTTCCACACCCCAGCTCCAGTACAATGGGGTTGTCATTTTTAAATATCTCTTTATGCCACTGTCCTTTTTTCTCATAGGTTTCCATCACTGGAGGTTCCATCACGTTTGGGAAACTCTTAATTTCTTCAAAACGTTTTAACTTGTCTTTCCCCAAAATATAGGTAGGTTAAAGAAATAATCCTTCTGTAAACAACTGCATTCCAATTTCCAGGGCCTCATCCATCAGCTGTGTAAGCGCATTCTTTGACTTGTCTTTCATGTGAAGGGTGATACGTCCTCCATTGACATCCATTTCCATGTCAACAAAATTGAGCATGTCAAGAATCGATCTAAAATCTTTAATTTCTTTGGGTAGATTATCCATTGGGATTTGATCAAGATCTACAAATCCAGAAAACGGAGCGTTTCCTATATGAGAAAGTTTTCCGCTCAATTCTGGACCTTTTCCGTTCGGAGCATGATTTTTAGAATAGATGTTTATTTGATCATTTTGTACGTCGATGGTTACATCATTTTTTCCGGTGTCGGGCAGCTCGTTTTCATCTATTAATTTCTTTAAATTTTCACCTATACTGAGATAAACACTTAATTCAGGAATAATATCATTCATTTTACTCGGGATATTGTAGAGCATCATTCCGAAATCCCCTCCAACAAAACTTTCAAACCCATCTTTTCTTAAGGTAGCCTCTAATGTAGATAGCTCGGATGGTATTTGACTTTCAAATTCATCTCCTAGATTCATGTCCATTAGAGTATTAATGATGCCATCTGGATACATTTCGTAGATCATTTTTTGATATTCTGCCACATTAATACTGGCCAATATTCCAGCAAAAGGTTGTCCTTTCCCCATTTTCTGAATGGTTTCTTTAGAGCTGGAGCCCATAAGGTTCTTTATGGTTTCCTTCATTTCATTCGAACCATACATGTCTACAGAAAGTGAAATAGAACCATCTTCAAAAGCCAAATTCATAGAGGATGTCATATCAAATTCTTCAAGCCACTCCATCGAACTTAAAACATTCGGGTTAAAATCAGGTATATCTGCTTCAGCAAGATAATCGCTCAGGACTTTGCTTAAATTCCCGAAATCATAGGTCATTGTCACATCTTTAGAGTTTTCAATAACCTCCTTTACTCGAGCATCTGGTTTTCCCTTAAATGATTCAAAGTATTTTTTAAATTTTGAAACCGTGTTTCCATCGGATCTTAAATTTGAATTAAATGAGAATACAAATTTATCTTTGGTCATTGCCATTGCTACACCCGGTTGTTCGATCAATTCAAAGTTTCCATGTTTTTTAGAGTTTAAATCCGGATCCATTTTTTTCATTTCTTTTAAAATGGCCTCACGGTCATTGATCCCACCAAATGCCACTACATCAACAATAGGCATTGTAGACGAACTTTCAATATTTACGGTGTAATAAATAGGCATTGCGGTATTGATGTATGATTTGATTCTTTCCACTTCATTGATCACATCTTTGGCCATTGCTGATTTTAGCAGGCTTGACTTGGATACCTCTGAATTGTAATACGCTTTATTGAGAAGCTGATTTACTTTTATAGAACCATACATTGCAGGATTCTCTTGATTACTGATAAAGGAAATGGCCTCATTCTGCATAGAAAGATCTGTTGCTACTACTTTTAAAGAAGACGAACTTTTCTTTTCTTTTTTTGTTTCTTCAGAACATCCGTAAAAGGATAAAGCAACCGAAAGGATAAATATTATTTTGTACATGACTCTTTTTTTTGTGAACGTACTCAAATTTAATAAGAATTTATCAATCGACTTATGTAAATTTGAATATGCATTTTATTGAACCTTATTATAATTGGCGCGGCTATTATATCGCATCTGAGGATGAAGCTTCTCCTTTTTATAATCGTCAATACAGTGAATTTGAATTCGAGAATCGCATTTATAACTACTTGATTCATCCGCAATGGGATCATTTTGGATCACCTACGTTATTCATGAAGGTGATTTATATTGATTATGATTCTGGCTATGCTTTCATTGAATTTATTGGTGAATGGAACGATGCCATTGAAAATGACATCATGATTTTAAAACGCGATATTATTGAGCCCATGATGAACCAAGGAATAAACAAATTCATTTTGATTGGTGAAAATGTATTGAATTTTCACTCTTCCGATGATTGTTATTATGAAGAATGGTTTGAAGAGGTAGAGGATGGGTGGATCGCAACCATTAATTTTCACGAGCATGTTGTAAAAGAATTTGTTGCTGCAAACATCGATCAATACTTTGTTTTTGGAGGAGAACTCGAGGAAATTGAGTGGCGAACGTACTTGCCCAGTAACTTGTTTTCCAAAATTGAAAGCCTCGTAAACAAGAGAATTGGATCGACCTACTAAAT
>JABJEE010000071.1 GCA_018665005.1 Flavobacteriales bacterium | reverse complement strand
GGATCATAAATACCATCTCCTGCATTGACAGGTAACTGAGTATGGCTTGTACAACCTGCTACTTGACTGTCGGCCCATACATTCCATTCAGCTTCATTCCATACAGGGTTTGACGCAGAAACGGTGGCTATTCTCTCTGCCCTTCCGTCTTCAAATTCATGACATGTACCAGTACCATCTTCTCCAGGTACACCAAAAATATCTATTGTATTGTCAGCTGCATCAAAAATAGCTATCTGGTCATCCCCATTACTATCAGCGGCACCTGCCGTACCTGCATCGATATCTGCTGAAAAACCATATACACTCAAAAATTCTGCGCCGCTTGCAGCAATGAGAACAAATGAATTTGGTCCTAAACTTCCAATGGAGGATAAATCTATTCCTGTTCCTTGTGGGCCAGCATTTCCATTGGTCCATCGTCTTAATTCCCAATCTGTTAAATCAACAGAGGTACCACTCACATTATAAATCTCGACATAACGAGCTAGAGCATTATCATTGGGGTCGGCTATCTCAGTGATAATTACCTGACTAAAGCAAAACAAACTAAGCATTATGAAGCTCAGTGAAACATAAATTTTTTTCATATTAAATATTTTTTTTTGGACTATAAATATAATAAGGATATCAATACGAAATTGAGTTTTTTATCCACAAAAAAAGGCGCTAAAGCGCCTTTTCCTGTTCATTAAAAATTATTAAAAACCAAATTAAGCCTTAGGCTCTTCTTTTCGTTCTGGTTTTGGCAATAAAACCTTTCTAGATAATTTCCATTTTCTGGTTCTAGGATCTTTTCCTATCACTTTGAATTTCAGCATTTCACCTTCTTTACAAACATCACTCATACGTGCTGTTTTCTCCCAAGCGAACTCAGAAATGTGAATTAAACCATCAGTACCGGGTACGATTTCAACAAAACAACCGAAATCTTTTACCGATTTAACTTTTCCTTCATATTCTGTTTGGTCTTCTACTTGCGGCGGAAACGCGATTAGCTTCAGTTTCTCTAAAGCATTTGCCATATCGTCACCGTTGTTAGAAAGTACCTGAACACGACCTTCACCATTTTCTAGTTCTTCAATAGTAATTGTTGTATTGGTTTCTTTTTGAAGACCTTGGATGATTTTTCCTCCAGGTCCTATAATTCCACCAATCATCTCATTTGGCACATTGAATGCCTCGACTCTCGGAGTTTGTGGTTTGAGTTCCGCATTTGGCGCAGGAAGTGTCTCTAGAATCTTATCCAATATGTGTAAACGACCAGCTTTGGCTTGTTCCAATGCTTGAATCAATACTTCATATGGTAAACCGTCAACTTTAATATCCATTTGACAAGCAGTAATACCTTTGGCAGTTCCAGTGATCTTGAAATCCATGTCACCTAAATGATCTTCATCACCTAATATATCAGACAAAACAGCAAATTTACCATTCTCAGCAACCAATCCCATAGCAATACCTGTAACTGGAGACTTAATCTGAATACCACCATCCATTAACGCAAGCGTACCTGCACAAACCGTTGCCATAGACGAAGAACCGTTGGATTCTAAAATTTCCGAAACCAATCTGATCGTATAAGGATTATCATCCGGCAAAACTGGTCTTAAAGCTCTTAGTGCTAAATTACCATGGCCAATCTCTCTTCGTGAAACATTAAACTTCATTCTCGCTTCTCCAGTTGAGAAAGGCGGGAAGTTATAATGCAACATAAATGGCGTTGTTCCTTTGAAAGTCACATCGTCAATCATTTGCTCATCCATCTTACCACCTAAAGTTAAAGTTGTAAGAGATTGTGTTTCTCCTCTGGTGAACACGGCAGAACCATGAGCAGTTGGTAAATAATTAACCTCAGACCAAATTGGACGAACCTCGTCAAACTTACGTCCGTCGAGACGAATATTGTCATCAAGCATCGTATCACGAACTGCCTTTTTCATTGACTCTTTAAAGTAAACAGAAACGTATTTACCGATTTCTGCTGTCTCCTCTTCGGTAAGCGAAGCAAGAAATTCCTCTTTTATAGCGCCAAACAATTCAGCTCTTTTTTCTTTAGATGCTAGACCTTGCTTTGCAACTTCTCTACATTTGTCATAACTAAACGCTGCAACTCTTGCACGAACATCTTCATCATGCTCTTCATGTGAATATTCTCTTTTAACCGCAGCAGCAGGGATTTCAGAAGCCAAGTCCAATTGAAACTGACATTGCTTTTTGATCGCCTCGTGAGCCACCTTAATCACATCTACCATTTCACTCTCAGAAGCTTCATTCAATTCACCTTCAACCATTACTATATTATCTATCGTACCAGCAATGATACAGTCAAGATCAGAAACCTTCATTTCTTCTAATGTTGGATTGATGACGAATTCACCATCAACTCTACCCACTCTAACTTCAGACATAGGGCCATTAAAAGGTATATCAGAAACAGCAATACAAGATGATGCTGCAAATCCAACCAATGCGTCTGGACTATTTACACCATCATATGCGATAAGTTGCATCATCAATTGAACCTCAGCATGAAAATCGTCTGGAAATAATGGACGCAATGCACGGTCAACTATACGCATTACTAAGATCTCTCTTTCAGAGGGACGCGCCTCTCTTCTAAAGAAACTACCTGGTATTCTACCGTCCGC
>JABJEE010000070.1 GCA_018665005.1 Flavobacteriales bacterium | reverse complement strand
GCCGATTTTCGATGGTCAAAAAAAGCACTTTCTGAATCTTATTTTTATTCAAACATGTCTCCACAATTACCAAGCTTTAATAGAGAGCGATGGGCAGAACTAGAAGGCCTCATTCGAGGCTATATTTATGATAACAAAAGAGACTTGATCGTTTATACAGGCCCTGTACTGAATAATGATTTAAAAAAAGTGACAAGAAGTGTCAATGGTGTATCCATTCCAGAACAGTTCTTCAAAGTAGTCGTCGACTATAAAGCAAAAAAAGCCATTGCTTATTTGATGCCACAAGAGAATAGCGACTATCCTGTCGAATACTTTGCTACAACAATCGATGAAGTTGAAGACCTAACCGGTATCGACTTTTTAAATCAGATAGACGATCAAACAGAGGTGCTATTGGAAAAGCAAAAAGACATTGCTTTTTGGTTACCTGAAAAACAAAAATCCGATGCTGTTCCGTTTAAAGAAGGAAGTCTTGGCAAAGGGAAGTTCAATACGGTGCAGGCGAATATGTTTATTGATTCTGGCGAGAAAAAAGAAATTTGTGGTACAGTAGTCAGTACACATTTCTCAAAAAACAAACATACTTTTTTAAATTTAGACAAGGCTTTTCCTAACCAAATATTTTCACTCACTATTTGGAATAGTAACCTTCACAATTTCAGCTATCAACCTCATATCGAGCTCAAAAACAAAAAGGTATGCGTTCGTGGAAAAATAACAGATAGTAAAGGAATAGCCACAATGACTATTGAAAATGAACGAGCCATTAGCTTTTTGGACTAGGTCTTAATTGTATTTAAAGAGTTTTGTTGAAATAGCTCCTTGGTCACATTCAAAACTAAAGATGTAGGCCCCTTCCTTTAACAATTCCATTGACCCCTCAAAAATCCAACCGTCTATCGTCTGTGTTGCGGTCAAATCACAAGTGATTTTTTTTCCACCCAAATCCGTTAGTCCTATATGATAATTGCTACAAGTAACACCCCTAACCCTCAATCTGATTTCATCAAACACTGGATTAGGAACAACCTCTAACTCGGGCTGATGGGCAAGCTCTTTCTCACAAATGTTTTTACTAATCAAATTCACAAAATCATCTGGCGCTACCACCCGTATCCCATCATTTAGTAATGAACGTACGTAGAGCAAACTGTCCACTGAATTTGACCAAGCATGTACTGCTACCAGTGTATAACCTTCAACAGAATAAGGATCTCTCACCTCATTATTCAGCTTTTGTGCCAAGCTTTCACAGGTCTCAAAGCCACCCCATAAATTGTATCTCGCAGAAATAACCGGTTTCAATGCATAGCAATCCATTTTGCCTTTCATTTTGCTGTAATCAGAATAATCATAATAGAACAAACCATTAACATTTGACTGCTTTAAATAAGGATGAAACACGGAATCATGATAACTGTTCCCTAAAATGTTTACAATACTTAAATCCGACTTTTCCATGTATGAATCCATTAATTCACAAGAAGCCTCGAGCTCAGGAAAAAGTTCAGGAAAATGATAAGTATGACCCGATGGACCCGCAATGAAATAATCTTTACCCGCTGATGTCGATTCTGCCATGTCATAAATCTTAGACATAACCGTTGGTGCAATTTCACAAAGCGCTGGAGGTACCGTCCATCCAACATCCATTAATCCACGATTCTCACTGCCAAACCACCGGCTGTCCTCTGCGAATAAATTAAGCATCCATTGAACATTATCACCATCAGACATTAAAAAACATACGGTATGAGTGTTTTCTTGTGTATCAGGCTCTTCCGAAGAAACATGCTGAATGGTTTCCGCATTAAAATTGGTTAAAGTGGATAAATTAAAACCCCAATCCGCAGGATGAACACCTATTGAATATTGTGATGCTTTTGCAATCGTTTGGTACTCATCATCTCCCCACCCATTTAAAATTGAATTCGGAGCCATTCTTGAGAATGCATTTTCTGTGGTTGAGCTGTGAATATCATCGTAAAAATGCAGGGCATTTGCCAATATAGAGTAATCACCTAAAAACAATGATTTATCTTCACGCTGATAGGTGACAATCATATCATTAAGAAGATCACTGTAATTGTCTAAAACCCATTGCTCATCACGTTCACGAACATCCATAAGTTGGGTATACCCATTTTCCTCCACCAGCTGCTGAAGACTCGGCGTAACCGCAATCGCATGTAATGGCCCACACAATGAGTTGGCTACATTACTGGAATTGTCATTTAGATTACATAGAATATATGTTTCAACATTATCGGGGACAAGCGATAAAACCGATTCAATATCACCATCCATTTCACTTGATACATATACACCGTAATTGTCTGCTAAATCCTGAATCCATATTGCACTACCACTCCCTTTATCTCTATATATTTTAGGTTCGGTTTTGGCGCATAGCCCCTGAATACTTTGTAATAACAGAAGCTCTTCATGAGAAAACAACTCATCATTAAATACATAAAGGGTATCGGGCTGTGATGAGCTTGGGTATGGACTGCCCTCTACTCTATTTATGGGTGATTGAGCTATTGAATATAAACCAATAAAGCAAAAAGTAAAAAAAATGAGTTGTTTCATATTAAATTCCTTTTCTAAAATTAAGATTCGTTTTTTAATATTTCGTTCATATGAATGAAATAATTACAGTAAGATTTCTGAATACATTCTTCGTTATCGATAATGATATCATTTTTAGAAATGGTTGCAGCACATATTGCCGCCATTGCCATTCGGTGATCGTTATAGGTTTTTACTCTTCCTCCGCGAACTGACGATCTTCCAAATATGAGCAAGGTATCTTCCTCTAATTGGTATTGGACTCCAAAAACATCAAGCATTTCGCATATACTCTGCAAGCGATTACTTTCTTTATTGATCAGGCGATGTGTTCCTTTTAATGATGATTCCCCATTGGCTCCACAAGCCAAAACACTTAAAACCGGAAACAAATCAGGAGCATCGGTTAAATCCACCTGGAATGGGTTTTTAGAGGCGCTAGTGACTTTGATTTCTCCTGAAGATTTGGTTTCTGTTTTTGCTCCAAACGAATCTAAAACATCAATAACAATCTTATCGGCTTGCGCTGAGCCGATTTGAATACCCGAAACACTAACTTCCCCGCTCAAAGCCGCGCCAACAAAATGAAAGGCCATATTACTCCAATCTCCCTCCAAACCTATTTTATTGACTCCCAATTTTTGATTTCCCCGAATTTGGAATATTGAATCCGTATTATTGACGATTTCAGCTTTAAACTCTTTCAACACCGCAATTGTCATATCAATATAGGGTCTACTGGTGAGGTTTGAAACTCGAATTTCAGTATTCCTTTCAAGAAAGGGGCTTAGTATAAGTAGACCAGAAATAAATTGAGATCCTTCTGAACCATTAATGTTTAGAATTTCTGATCTGTTTTGCTTACTAGAAATTTTAATGGGCAAACCATAATTTAATGAATCTACGTTGAATCCGATATTCTTCAATGAATCAATAAGTCCTTCATGATCTCTAGAAAGAATCGTCTTGTGTCCTTTTATCGTGTAATCATCTAAAAAAGCGGACAAGACCGTGGACCATACCCGTAGAGCGAACCCCGACTCTCCAATCGAGAAAGTAGTATCAGCCATTGATGAAAATGAAATGGGTGCAGACATTGTTGTGCCAGATTCCTTTTCTGTGAAGGTGTAGCCGAGCTGCCTACATACATTCATCACGTTCTTTACGTCTGAACCAACCTCTGACTCGAATAAATGCTCTATAAATAAATCTGATTTTGATAAGGCTCCTAAAATCAATATCCGTTGGGCATGACTTTTAGAACTGCAGGATTCCAAGCAACCGAAATATTGATATGAACTAATCCTCCTCATCCGGATTTAAAAATATTTTGGACTGTTTCACAATGGATTCTTGATGAATTAGTTTAAATAGCTGTGAAGCAAATTCTTCAGATAAGTTTACATCTAAAGCGTTATTTACGTTGTCCATAAATGCTTTTTCCCAGATTGATTTCTGGAAAATGATCCTATTTAAATCCTTTTTGTAAGAACCGATTTGTTCAGAAATATCCATCCTTTTCTTTAATAAATCGATGAGGTTTCGATCAATTTCATTTAATTCTAACCTAAACTCTCTAAGTTGATCATCCATGAATTCACCACGGCTTCTTAGCTTTAATTTTTCCAACAACTCAAATAATTCCTTTGGACTTATTTGTTGTTTCGAATCTGTAAGGGCTTTATCAGGATTACAGTGGGTTTCAATCATCAAACCATCATAATGTAAGTCCATCGCTTTTTGGGAAATATCAAAAATCAAATGTCGACGTCCTGAAATGTGAGAAGGATCGCACAACAAAGGCATATTGGGAAGTTCTTTTTTCAGGTCCAGTGCAATTTGCCAATTGGGATTATTTCGATATCGTTGTTTTTCATAAACCGAAAACCCTCTATGAATAACAGAAATATCACGTATTCCATTATTCTGAAAACGTTCGACTGCCCCAATCCATAATTTCAAATCTGGATTGGTTGGGTTTTTAATCATTACAGGAATATCAACACCTTTTAAAGATTCTGAAATTTCTTGAACAGTAAAAGGATTGGCTGTTGACCTTGCGCCCACCCAAACCATATCAAATCCTTTTTTTAAAACGGCCTCTACATGCTCGGGATTGGCAACTTCAGTACAGATTTTTAAACCATATTTATCTCGAGCTTCAAGCATCCAGTCCAAAGCCACATTACCTGCTCCTTCGAATGCCCCTGGGCGAGTCCTTGGCTTCCATATTCCCGATCGAAAAAAATCGATTCTACCTGAGGCCAATTGCTTTGCCGTTGAAAGCACCTGTTCTCTAGATTCGGCACTGCATGGGCCTGCTATTATTTTAGGTGTTACTTGCATTAATTATGAAACAAAACAGCATGATTAAAGTTTATGCTTATTATTTGGCATAATTTACTGCCCTCTTCTCTCTAATCACCGTAATTCGAACTTGACCAGGGTAGGTCATTTCCGTTTGTATTTTTTCTGAAATTTGAAAAGATAATTCTTCAGCTTTGCTGTCTGAAACTTTATCCGCTTCAACCATAACTCTCAATTCTCTTCCTGCTTGAATCGCGTATGAACTGGCAACTCCATCAAATGCCATAGCCAAACCTTCTAGGTCTTTAATACGCTTTACATAAGCCTCTACAATTTCTCGTCTTGCTCCAGGTCTTGCTCCAGAAACAGCATCACAAACCTGAACAATTGGAGAGATCAGTGTCGTCATTTCAATTTCGTCATGATGAGCACCGATGGCATTCAAAATATCCGGTTTTTCACCAAACTTTTCAGCCATTTTCATGCCTAAAATAGCATGAGGCAATTCTGGTTCTTCATCTGGCACCTTTCCAATATCATGCAGGAGTCCTGCTCGTTTTGCGATTTTAGGATTCAGTCCCATTTCTGATGCCATAGTTGCACACAAATTCGCAACCTCTCTTGAATGTTGCAAAAGGTTTTGACCATATGATGAACGATATTTCATTCGACCAACCATTTTCATTAGTTCTGGATGTAATCCATGAATTTGTAAATCAATACATGTTCTCTTGCCAGTTTCAGCAATCTCTTCATCCAACTGCTTCTTTGTTTTAGCTACAATTTCTTCAATTCTCGCCGGATGTATTCTTCCGTCGGTAACAAGTTGATGGAGAGAAAGTCTCGCAATCTCCCTTCTTATTGGATCAAAGCAAGACAGCATAATGGCTTCGGGGGTATCGTCTACAATAATTTCTACACCTGTTGCTGCCTCAAGCGCACGAATGTTTCGTCCCTCTCTCCCAATTATTCTTCCTTTCACCTCATCTGAATCAATATTAAAAACAGAAACCGCATTTTCAATAGCTTGTTCTGTAGCCACTCTTTGAATACACTGTATTACAATTTTTCTTGCTTCTTTATTTCCGTTCAGCTTGGCTTCCTCCGTTATTTCTTTGATTTCGGCCATTGCCGCTGTGCGTGCTTCATCTTTCAAAGCTTCCATCAATAAATTTTTGGCTTCTTCAGCAGGCATTCCGCTAATTTTAGACAATTCGTTTACTCTTTTTTCTTGGGTTTTATCGACCTCTTTCATTCGAATCTCTAAGCCCTTATATTTGGCGTCAAAATCAGCATTTGTTTTTTCCAATTGCCTTTCTTTTCTACCTATATCTGAAAGTTTATTTTCGAGCTTATTTTCCTTTGCCTTTACCCGATCTTCTGAAGATTGAATTCGACGGTCACGCTCTTTAATTTTAGACTCGTGCTCTTCTTTTAACTTCAAAAACCGTTCTTTGGCCTGAAGTATTCTTTCTTTTTTAATATTTTCCGCCTTTGCTTCGGCATCCTTTAAAATCTTTTGAGACTTATTTTTTAAAGCGACTTTCTGTATAATAACTGCTCCAGCTGCTCCAGATATTAAACCTACTATAATAAATATTATTTCCATGGTCATTCAATAGTTATAAATTAATTAAATGTACCTATGATGCGAATAAAAATGAATAACTATATATCCAATTTTTGAGATAAATCTGAAAGAGCTTTTTCAATACTGTCCATATCTTCCGATGATGAAACGTCGTTTACTGCTTTATTTGAGTCACTTTTCATAACCAATTGCAAAGCCGTCATAGCAATCAAATCCTGAGGGTCTTTGACAGCGTAACTTTTTTTTAATTTCTCAATGGAACGATTGATATCTGAGACTGCATCCAAAACACCATCCTTTTCTTCTTCATTGATGTTCAATGGATATGTTCTTCCTGCTATGGTCACTTTTAAGGAAACTTTTCCCATGTTATCGTTTTAATTGGTCTATGCAGTTTTCTATTTCTCTAACTAATTGATCTATCTCTTGATTCTTTTCTTTAGAAGAATCAGTTGAAGCATCATTGGCACTTAATAAAGTTGACTGTGACTGTTCTAATTTTGCGTTTTGTGTTTTGAATTCCTTCAGGTTTTCGTCACACTCAGCAAGCTTAGCTTGTAATTCTTTGTTACTTGCTAACAAAGTTTCATTTTCATTCTTTAGCGCCGACAACTGCTGAATGAGTTTTGAAGCCTTTTCAGAAATTGAATTTATATGAAGATGAATTTTTTGATTCATTACAATCAACTTTCTAACAAAGTTAATATTGTCAAGATAAAGATTACAGAAATTACAAACTATTTTTTTTTAAACTCCTATTGGTGAACAAATAGCTCAAGTCAACCCACTTTAAATTCTTTAATATACATGGGTTTAGTGTAGGCCAAATCTTCAAAGTTATTATTTCGAAATTTGGCAATAGAGACGTTTAATTGTCCTGCAGCAATCAGTTTAATATCATTATTTATGGTAATATCTCTTCCAGACCAAATTTCTGAAAGCTTAGCGGCGCCATCTCCAAAACAGATAAATGGCTCAAAGTCTGTAAATGTTGATTCGTCAATAATGGTTGCCTCTGTGTCAGACACAACCGTTTCTTCTGATGATATGATTTTAGAATAAACCTCCATTCTTCGCGCATCTAGTACTGCACATAAATTTTGGTCAGGATGAACTTTCCTTCCTAAGGCCAATAAACTGTCCAATGTTTCTACGGTAATTAATGGGATTTTCAATCCGAAACATAGCCCTTTGGCTACGGCTAGACCTATTCTCAACCCGGTGTAAGATCCTGGACCAATAGATACGGATATCGCATCTAAATCTTGAAACGTTTTATTACCATTCTGCAACAATTCCTCTATAAACAAAGTCAGGTATTCACCGTGAATGTATTCAGAAGGTTCTTTATCTAAAGAATCTAAAAGAGTCCCAGAATCAGACAATGCTACAGAACATATTTTTGTAGCCGTTTCAATATGTAGGATAAGCTCACTCAGGAATCTCAAATTTAAAACCTACACCATGTAGGTTTGAAATGATTATACGAGAATCATCTTTAAAATACTTTCTCAACTTTGTAATAAAAACGTCCAAGCTTCGACCAACAAAGTAATCATCTTGTCCCCAAACAGCCTTTAAAATAATTTCTCTTGTAATGACTTGATTTTTGTACTTATATAAAAGATTTAAAATTTGAGCTTCTTTTTTGGTCAACACTTTTTTAGAATCGTTTCGTGTTAAACTCTGATTTTCAAGGTCATATTCAAAGTTACCAATCATTACCCTTTTTGGAGGGGCTTCATACGTATCTAATTTCACCCGTTTCAATAATGACTTTACCCTGAGCTGAAGTTCTTCAACACTGAAAGGCTTTGTGAGATAGTCGTCACCACCAGATTCAAACCCCATGATTTTATCTTCAGTCATGGACTTGGCTGTTAAAAAAAGAATAGGAACCTCGGTGTTCGTCTTGCGAATGTCCTTTGCCACTGAAAACCCATCAAGCTTAGGAAGCATCACATCTAATATGCACAAATGAAAAACGCTTGAATTAAACTTTACTAGCCCTTCCGCTCCGTCATCTGCAATGGTAACATCATATCCATTTGTCTGAAGATGATCGGAAATAACCATTCCCAAGTTAATATCATCTTCCACTAATAAAACTTTGATTTTCATAAATCTAAATTACAAAAAAAAGAGCCCAAAAAAGATGAGCTCTCCTACTAAATTAACCTAACCTACCGTTCATTAAATTTAAGAAAAATATCACTTTTCATGAGAATTGTTGCTTATATGTTTTAAACATCTTATTCACAATTTATTGGAATGTCAATTGGTGTAAAGTGACCGTTAGTATCTATATTTGTTTTATGTCAGAGTATAAAATATTAATTGTCGACGATGATGAGGATATTCGCCATTTGTTAAAATACAATTTAGACAAGGAAGGTTTTACAACGAATACTGCCTCAAATGGTATCGAATGTCTTGAAATCATAAAAAACTACAGTCCTGATTTAATTCTACTTGATGTCATGATGCCGAATATGGATGGAATAGAGGTTTGTGAGAAAATTAAATCTGACCCGACCAATAAAAACATATTTATCTGTTTTTTAACGGCCAGAAATGAAGACTACAGTCAAATTGCAGGTTTAGAAGCTGGTGCAGATGATTATGTAGCAAAGCCGATTAAACCCAAAGTTCTCATTAGTCGTATAAATGCAATCTTGAGAAGAAAAGAGGCCAACATGCCTAATTCGAATCAACATGGAATTCAAATTAATCGAGAAAAATATGTTGTCGTCTTGAATGGAAAAGAAATACAGCTCCCTAAAAAAGAATTTGAATTGCTATCTCTTCTTTTTTCTAAGCCAAATTTTGTGTTTCGCCGGGAAGAAATACTTCATCATGTTTGGGGTACAGATATTATTGTAGGTGATAGAACTATTGATGTGCATATTAGAAAGTTGAGAGAAAAACTCGGAGATCATAATATAGCAACCGTCAAGGGTATTGGGTATAAATTTATTACATAAAAAAAGCACCAAGATCTTGGTGCTTTTTGTTCAGATAAGAGTTAAAATATCTTTAGAGTTATAGTAGTTTGATATATAGACGTCGTTCTTTTTAATAAAGTTGCATCCATAAAAAAAAGCACCAAGATCTTGGTGCTTTTTGTTCAGATAAGAGTTAAAATATCTTTAGAGTT
>JABJEE010000069.1 GCA_018665005.1 Flavobacteriales bacterium | reverse complement strand
TGTTTGTTTTTTTTATTTATTATCAAGTTTTTTATAATTAGAACGATTTCTCGTATTTTTAGAACACGAAAATAACTCATAATTTACACTTTGCAATTATTATACCATGAAATATATCCTCACTATATATATTCTTTTAAGCTTCTTCTTCACGAATGCGCAAAAATCGTATTTCAATCCCACTGCAAATAATAAAGAAGTTCATTCAACCAGAGTCACTCCGTTTTCAATTGCCAATAACGAAAGAAACAGGCAATTTATTGTAGACCATAATATTACTATCGTTTTCGAAACCAAAAATCAGCTCATTATAAATGCAGAATTTGGACTAATGACTTCTGCAGAAAAATCAGGACAAGTTATTGAAGTATACAAGGACCTTTCTGTCCCTCAAGTAATGTCTGACTCAGCATTAGTTCACCATAAAGCAGATCAGGTTCACGCCGGATTTGGAGGCCTTGACACTTCTTACACAGGCAAAGGCGTAATCATCGGCATTGTTGACCAAGGAATTGACTTCAATCATCCTGACTTTCAAAATTCTGACGGAAGTACAAGGGTTCTTCGTTATTGGGACCATACGGTAAACGGCCCGAATATACCTAGTGAATATGGATTTGGATGTGTTTGGGACAGCTCAGATATAAATGCAGGAACATGCACAAGCTTGGAAGTGGGTACTGCACACGGATCAACGGTAGCAGGTATGGCACTAAGTAATGGGAATGCTAACGGAACAAACAAGGGCTTTGCCCCAGAAGCAGATATTATTGTTGTGGAAACCGATTTTTCTCTTCCCAATTGGTCGATCAGTATTGCAGAAGCTTGTGATTACATATTTAAAGTTGCAGACTCATTAGGAATGCCCGCTGTAGTCAATTTATCATTAGGGTCCTATTACGGAAGTCACGACGCCCTAGATCCTGCCTCTGTAATGATTGATTCTCTATTAGATGCCAAAGAAGGACGTATTGTAGTTTGCTCTGCAGGTAATTCTGGTGACGCAGGACCTTATCACGTAGGAGCCGATGTTGATCAAGACACCTCCTTTGTTTGGATGATTCCAAGCCCTACCCCTACAGCAGTAGGTTCTCCGCATACAATTCTAGTAGAGTTTTGGGTGGATACCACAGAAGCTGATTTCTTTTATTCTTTTGCAGCAGATACCCCTGGACCAAACCATCAAAAGAGGGGTGAAACTCCTTTTTATAATCTTTTAGACGGGGCAACTGCTGCCGGCGATTTTACTCAAGAACCAATATTCAATGAAGACGGCGATCTTATCGCATACGGTTTTCTATACAGGTATCTCGAACGTGGTCAAGTAGCCGGTCAGATCGCAGTATTTGGAACAAATTTTACACCGATTGACTCCTCTGATTATCTTTTTAGGTTTCAAACCTATGGGGATGGTCATTATGATCTATGGGGCGGAACAAGCGTCACCCCCTCCTTCGTGCATAGTAATTTCGAGACAAACATTCCCGATGCGTCAGAGTTCCCAGACATCATTCATTACAATATGCCTGATTCCTTACAAACCATTGTTGACCTTTGGAACTGCTCTGAAAAAGTAATCTCTGTAGGTAATACCAAAAATAGAAATGGTCACATTGACTTTAATGGAAACACCTATACAGAACCAACAAGTACAGAAGTTGGAGAACTGTCCTATTCTAGTAGCATGGGGCCCAATAGAAATGGCGTAATGAAACCAGACATTGTCGCTTCTGGAGATGTGTCTTTGGGATCTGGTTCGTTTTCTCTCTTAAACAACCCAGGATATAATGGTAATACCGATGAGGGCGGTTTTCACATGAGAAACGGTGGAACTTCCATGGCATCACCTGCTGTTGCAGGAATTGCCGCACTCTACCTTCAGAAATGCTCAAAAGCTACCTATACCGACTTTAAAGCCGATCTCACCGGAACTGGAGATGTTGATGCATTTACAGGAGCTGTACCTAATTATGGTTACGGTTATGGAAAAGCCAATGCGCTTCAAACCATACTTTCAAAACATGAAGCGGTTACAATTGATGGACCGGGAGGCATATGCCCAGGAGGAAGCATTACACTTTCTTTTGTTACTGGAATGAGCCCTATTCTTATCAATTGGTCAAATGGATCAAATGCATCCAACATCATCACAACCACACCGAGTGAATACCAGGTGACTCTCGAGGATAATTTAGGTTGTGTTTCTCGATCGGCACCCCACCCTGTTGTGATCTATTCTGACCCATTTGTCGATGCAGGATCAGACGAACTTATTTGCCCTAACACTGAGCTCATTCTTACAGCATCTGGAACCGCAGTCAGTTACGATTGGAATAACAATGTGACAAATGGAATGGCATTTTCACCTCAGGAAGGAACCTACATTGTGATAGGAACAAATAGCAGTGGATGTTCTGTAACGGACTCTTTGGAGGTCGACTTCTTATCGGTATTGCCTGTAATTTATGAAGAAAATATAAGCACCATTGGTATTAATCAGACCGCATTTAATGTAACTTCCGGTGACCCATCAGGTGGAATATATAGTGGCGAAGGAATAATCGGAACCTCCTTTCATCCGGCTTTAGCAGGAATCGGGAATCACGCCATCGTTTATTCCTTTATCGACGGAAATGGTTGCACATCTTCTGACACCTCTTACATCGAAGTATACGATGATTTAGGATTCGAAAACCAGGAGGATGTTACTTGGCGCCTATACCCAAGCCCTTTTAATTCAAGTATCCATATCGAGATCGATGAATCTGCAAACGTATCTTTTATCGATATGTTGGGCAGAACAGTGTATTCGAAGGACACTTATACCTCATTTATAATAGATTTAAATGCTTTAGAGAAAGGAATCTATAATGTCAGCGTAGTTGCATTAACATCTGATAAGAAAAAGACTTTCAGGGTAATTAAAAATTAAGATTTAATTCAAAGTTTTTTCACTTATTTTTGTAAAATGACATTTGTACATCAAGTCAAATCTTTCCAGGAGTTAAGTTTAGAAGAATTCCATGACATTATCGCTTTGAGGATTCAGATTTTCATCATTGAACAAAACTGTCCTTATCAAGAAGTAGACGGAAAAGATAAACTTGCATATCACTTATTCTTTAAAAACAATATAGAAGAAATTATAGCTGTCACCCGAATTTTACCTAAAGGCATTGCCTATGATGAAGTGGCGATTGGAAGGGTCGTTGTTCACGAGGATTATCGAGGCACTGGCTTAGGACATCAGTTGATGGCAGATTCGATGAAATTTGTAAAAGAAAAATTCGGTGACGTTTCCGTTAGATTATCCGCACAGAAGCACCTTGAAAATTATTATGGGAATCATGGATTTCAATCGACAGGAAAAGAATATTTAGAAGATGGCATTCCTCACGTTGAGATGCTCTACAAAACAATAAATTAAAGAAAAAATGAAAAAAATGAAATTATTTATCTTGACACTTAGCATTGCTTTGATATCACAATTGGCACTATCTCAGAAATCCACTATCAACGTGAACTACATGGATCAGGAAGTTAATGCAACAGATGACTTTTTCCTCTTCTCTAATGGAGATTGGATAAAAAACAATGAAATACCGGCATCTGAATCCCGTTGGGGAAGCTTTAACGAGCTTGATAGAGCCAATAAAGACAAAATCACCGATATTTTATTGCAATGCGAAAAAGACGCTTTAAACAGTTCGGCAGGATCGGACAACCAGCTTTTGGGAGACTTTTACCATTCATTTTTAGACATGAAAGGACGTAATGCAAAAGGTCACACTCAAATTGAACTTCAGCTCAAAAAGATCAATGAACTATCTGATAATCAAGAACTCGTAGAAGCTATTGCTGACCTTCACAATCAAGGTGTAGGAGGTCTTTTTGGAATCTATGTGGGGCAAGACATGAAAGATGTTGAGACAAACCAATATCACATGTATCAATCAGGAATAGGTCTTCCCAATATGGAATATTATTCAAGTGAAAACAAAAAAGATATACTTATCGAATACGAAAAGTATATTGAAAAAAGTCATTTCACGATTTTCAACAAAGAAAACCAATCAAAAGTATTTGCTGACAATATTGTAAGATTCGAAACGGCATTGGCATCTAAAATGTTCAAACCTGCTGAGATGAGAATCCCGGAAAACACCTACAACAAACGTTCAATTAAAGAAATTGCAGAAATGGTTAATCCTTTTGATTTCAACTTATACATCGAAAAAAGAGGTGTAAGCCATTTCGACACGGCGATAGTTGGTACCATTCAATTTATGGAGAATATTCCTTCAATGTTGAACAATTTCAGTCTCGAAGAATGGAAAGACTATCTTAAATGGAATGTGATTCGTAGTGCTTCACCCTATATGGATCAAACCTTTATTGATATTCATTTCGACTTTTATGGTAAAACACTAAAAGGCAAAAAAGAACTAAAAAAAATCGAAGATCGCGCCATAGAACAAATCACCAACTCAGAAATTGCAGAAATAATGGGTAAAGTCTTTGTGGACAAACACTTCTCGAAAGAAGCCAAAGAAAAAGTAAATCAAATGGTAGACAATTTACTGGTTGTTTTTCAAAATAGAATAGAACATCTAGATTGGATGTCTAGCACCACGAAAAAAGAGGCCTTAACTAAGCTGAATGCCATCGGAAGAAAATTAGGCTATCCCGACGAATGGAAAGATATGTCGAGTATTGTCATCGATAGAGAAAACTACTTCAACAATATTCTTTCACTCAACCGCTACTCCATTCAAGACAATCTCAATAAAATTGACAAACCTGTTGATAAAAATGAATGGGGTATGCCTGCACACATGGTTAATGCATATTATCATCCATTATTAAATGAAATTGCTTTTCCTGCAGGAATCATGCAGCCACCATTTTTCGATGAAAACGCTGAAGACGCTGTAAATTACGGAGGTATTGGAATGGTTATCGGTCATGAATTTACTCACGGATTTGACGATATGGGGTCAAAATTTGCAGCAGATGGTTCATTCAAAAATTGGTGGACAGAAGAAGATCGGAAATTATTTGAAGAAAGAACCCAAAAGCTTGGCGAAACCTATGCTCAATTTTGTCCAATTACAGACAATTGTGTAAATCCTGATTTAACTATGGGAGAAAATATTGCTGATCTCGGAGGCTTAACAATGGCATACCATGCCTACGAAATGACCAACGAATTTAAATTGAATCAAAAAAATAACGGATTCACTCCGGCGCAACGATTCTTTATTTCGTATGCCCAACTTTGGAAGATAAAATATACTGACGAGGAAATGAAGAATAGAATTGCAAATGATTCTCATTCGCCAGGAATGTATAGGGTAAACGGGCCATTAATGAATTGCCCAGAGTTTTTCGAAGCTTTCGATGTGAAAGAATCTGATCCAATGAGAAATGAGAAACTGAAAATTTCTAAGATCTGGTAATTTATAACGTCGTGATAAATTCTTGAACAGAAAGAGTCAATTGTTCTCCTGAATCCATTGACTTTATGGTAATCTCCTCGTTTCTGAGCTCATCAGCACCTATCATAACTACTTTAGCTGCGTTTCTTTCATTTGCGTATTTCATCTGCTTTTGAATTTTACTCGCCGAGGGGTAAATTTCACATGAGAAACCCTTCTCCCTGAGTACATTTGCCAATTCAAAACAGCGCACGAATTCTTCAGGACCAAAATTTAAGAATAAATAGTCTATGCTATTTTCTACTGTATCAGGAAATAACTGAAGCTCATTTAGGACATCATAAATTCGATCCGCACCAAATGATATACCGACACCAGAAACTCCTTTAAGACCGAACAAGGAAGTAAGTTCATCATAACGACCACCACCACAAATACTCCCCATTTTAACACCGTCAGCAACGACCTCAAAAATAGCTCCCGTGTAATAATTTAAACCTCTCGCCAATGTGACATCAAAAACCAACTTGCCTTTATTTAAACTCGTTCGACTCATTATTTTCAAGAGAAAATAAAGCTCTTCTATACCCTCTTTTCCAACCTCGGATTCTGACAAAAAGGCTGACATTTCATCCAATACTTCTTGATTGGTTCCATTTAGATTGAACAAGGGTTTAATGATTTTTATCGACTCATCCGAAACCCCTCTATTTGCCAACTCCTTAAGAACCCCCTCCTCTCCTATCTTGTCTAGCTTGTCAATGGCAGTTACCATATCAACAAGTTTGTCTTTTTCACCTGTTACTTCTGCTATACCATTTAAAACTTTTCGATTATTAAACTTTATGGTAAAAGCCGGAAGTTTTAAAGCCGAAAGGACTTCATCAAAAATCTGAATACATTCAATTTCATAAAGCAAAGATGGGCTGCCTACGACATCAATATCACATTGATAAAATTCTTGATACCTGCCGTGCTGAGGTCGATCAGCCCTCCATACAGGTTGGATTTGATACCTCTTGAAAGGAAATGTTATGTCATTTTGATGCTGAACAACGTAACGAGCAAAAGGAACTGTCAGATCATAACGCAATGCTTTTTCTGATAACGAATTAGAAAATCTACCCAAGTTTTTATCACTTAAAGCATCTAAATCTGCCTTTAACATTTTATCACCAGAATTTAATATTCTAAATATCAAACGATCACCTTCTTCCCCATACTTACCCAGCAAAGTTGATGACAACTCAAAACTCGGTGTTTCAATAGGTTGAAAACCGTATTTTTCAAAAACACTTTTCATGGCGGAGAATATGTATTCTCTTTTCCTCACCTCAAATGGTGAAAAATCTCTTGTTCCTTTGGAAATTCTTGGTTTTTGTGACATTAATTTATGTTTTCTTCCAAATACATCTTATAAATCATCCCATCAGATAAACCAATTTTAGGCACAAATATATTTGACGACTTGAAATTACCTAAAATACGTGTATAAATCTCTAAGGCGGGAACGATTACATCTGCCCGATCTGGTCGAAGCTGAAATTGTTTCATTCGCTCCTCAAGGGATAAAGTCTTTAGTTTTTCTTTAAGTATGGTTATTTCCTGAATAGGAATGGGTTTTCCGCTATGAATCCCAAGTAATTTATGTGTTTTATTAATGTTACCACCTGTCCCGAAAACCAAGTAGTTTTCTGAACTATTTACAAATGTACTGATCCAAGCATTAAGCTCAACCCATATTCCTTTTTTGACTTTTCCTTTAAGCATTCTTATGGTTCCAATCTTAAATGATTGAGACGCGATCTTCTTATCTCCTCTATATATGTTAATTTCAGTTGAACCACCACCAACATCAATAACTACAAACGGTTTACTATTGGCTATATCTAAAAGCTTGAAAGTTCCCAATATAAGACTGGCCTCCTCTTCACCTGAAATTATTTCAACATCGATTCCGAAACCCTGTTTGATTTCCTCAACGATTTGCGATCCATTCTCTGCCTCCCTCATTGCTGATGTAGCTACAGCCCTAATTTTTTGAACTTCAAATATGTCTGAAATAATTTGAAAAGCCTTTATGGTATTAATCAAATTAGACTTCTTCTTTACATCGATTCTTCCAAGAGAAAAGGCATCATCTCCAAGACGTAATGGAATCCTCGTATAGGATATCTTTTTCACGAATGATTTACTTGACTCCTTAACCACCTCACCAACCAGAAGTCTGGCAGCGTTTGTTCCAATATCTATTGCACTAAATTTCATATAAATACAAATTTAAAAATATGTTTTATCTAAATGCTATTGTCATCAATCCTCTTTTTTGTTCCTTTGCCCAATGAAAAAATTAAATTTTTCATTTGATAATAATGAGGTCCCTAAAAAAGGAAGTGTTCTGATTTCTGACCCATTCTTAACCGACCCATACTTTGGAAGGTCAGTTGTGGTGTTGTGCGAGCATAATGAGGAAGGAACTTTTGGCTTTGTACTCAATAATTTTGTAGACATTGACTTACACAAAATAGACCCTAACTTTCCTGACATCAACGCAAAGATAGGCTTTGGAGGACCTGTTTCGAAAGACAGTTTGTTTTTCATTCATTCATTAGGCAAAGAAGTAAAAAACTCACTTGAAATTCAAAAAGACCTATATTATGGCGGAGATTTTGATGACGTCTGTAAAATACTAGAAAGCAATCCAAATCTAAATAATCAAATCCGATTCTTCATAGGTTATTCAGGATGGGATGAAAAACAATTAGACCAAGAGCTTCAAGAGAAAAATTGGATAACTGTGAACAACATCGATAAAACGCTTATCCTCAACACAGAAATAAAGGACTTATGGAAATCCGCATTGGAGAAACAAAAAGGAAAATTCAAGATGATTTCTAATTTCCCAAACAATCCAAATGACAACTAAATTTGGCCTCGTTTAATCATGTAAAATATTGTATAGATTGCTTTGATATTCAAAAGAAAGATGTAAATTTGCACTCGAAAAAAATAGTTGCACTCCTACACTAAGCGACTCATGTTTAACCCTTTCAAGAAAAAGGAGTCTTGAAATACAAAGTTTAAGCCCTATGGCAAAAGAAAAAGTAATGCAGGGAACTGCAGATTTTGATTGGGAATCGTTACAATTAGACGGTTACACCAAAGTAGAAAGATCAGAAATGTCTGATATCTACGAAAAAACCCTCACTTCTATCAATGAAAGAGAGGTCATTCAAGGTAAAGTTGTTCACATCACCAAAAAAGAAATTATCGTCAATATCGGATACAAATCCGAAGGTGTAATCGCTGCCAATGAATTTAGATACAACCCTGATTTAAAAATTGGAGATACTGTTGATATTTATGTAGAATGTACTGAAGATAAAACAGGTCAGCTTGTTGTTTCTCACAAAACAGCTAGAATGCACAGTGCTTGGATTCGAGTAAATGAAGTATTGAAAACAGGCGAAATCATTACAGGTCACGTTAAATGCCGTACTAAAGGTGGTTTGATTGTGGATGTCTTTGGTATCGAAGCTTTCCTTCCAGGTTCACAAATTGATGTAAAACCAATTCGTGATTATGATATCTATGTTGGAAAGAACATGGAATTCAAAGTGGTTAAGATAAATGAAGAATTCAGAAACGTTGTTGTTTCTCACAAAGCGCTCATCGAAGCTGAATTAGAAGAACAAAAGAAACAAATCATCTCTGGTCTTGAAAAAGGACAAGTTCTTGAAGGTATTGTTAAAAACATTACATCTTACGGAGTCTTTATTGACCTTGGTGGTGTTGATGGTTTAATTCACATTACGGACCTTTCTTGGGGTAGAGTTACACACCCAGAAGAGCTTCTTGAGCTTGATTCAAAAATCAATGTTGTAATTCTTGATTTTGATGATGAGAAGAAAAGAATTGCTCTTGGATTGAAACAACTTCAGCCACATCCATGGGATGCACTAGATGCAAAAATGGAAATTGGAGACAAGGTTACTGGAAAAGTTGTTGTTATGGCTGATTACGGTGCATTTATAGAGATTGCTGCGGGAGTTGAAGGATTGATTCACGTTTCAGAAATGAGCTGGTCTCAACATTTACGCTCTGCTCAGGACTTTATGAAAATTGGAGATTCTGTTGAAGCTGTCGTTCTTACCTTAGATAGAGAGGAAAGAAAAATGTCGTTAGGAATTAAGCAATTGATGCCGGACCCATGGAGTGACATCGAAACGAAATATGCCGTGAACACAAAGCATGCTGCAAAAGTTAGAAACTTTACGAATTTCGGAGTATTTGTTGAATTGGAAGAAGGTGTAGATGGACTCATCCACATCTCTGACTTATCATGGCAAAAGAAAATCAAGCATCCTTCTGAATTTTGTAAGACAGATGAAGAGCTTGAAGTGATCGTTCTAGAGATAGATAGAGAAAACAGAAGAATTTCTTTAGGCCACAAACAAATCGAAGAAAATCCATGGGAAGTATTTGAATCTACCTTTACTGAAGGAAGTTTACATCCTGGAACAATCATCGAAATGAAAGATAAGTCTGGAATTGTATCATTGCCTTATGGTCTTGAAGCAATTTGTCCAGCGAAACATCTGAAAAAAGCTGATGGAACAAATGCGACAGTAGAAGACGCATTGGATTTCCAAGTGATTGAGTTCAATAAAGATGCAAGAAAAATAGTTGTATCTCACATCAGAACTCATGAAGAATATGAAGGAACAACTAAAGCTCCTAAAAAATCAAGTTCTTCAAATAGTAAGCTAAAATCAATTAACAGTAACGCAGAAAAATCTACTCTTGGTGATCTTGATGCACTTGCTGAATTGAAAGAAAAAATGGACAAGAACAAATAATCCATTTATTCAAATAATTTAAAAGGGGATTCGTCCCCTTTTTTTTATGTAAATAGTTTTTTGTGAGTAAATACCTAATAACCTATTCATTATAGATGTTTATGAACTGAATAAATATGTAAATTTGCTACATAAATATGGGTGAAATTAAATTACAAGAAACAGTTAAGGGAATTTTTTCTGCATATCTAGAAAAAAACGGGCACAGAAAAACTCCTGAACGATTTGCGATTTTGGGTGAGATCTATGGATATAAAGGACATTTTGATATTGAGTCACTTTATATTAAAATGAAAAACCACAACTATCGTGTTTCGCGTGCAACCCTATACAATACCATTGAATTGTTGATGGCCTGTAATTTGGTGCGTAAGCATCAATTTGGAGGAAACATTGCTCAATTCGAGAAATCTCATGGCTCTAAACAGCATGATCATGTCATTTGTACTGATAGCGGTGAAGTTATTGAATTCTGTGACCCCAGAATACAACAAATAAAATCAACCATCGAAGAACTTTTTGATATAGATATTCAACATCATTCTCTTTATTTTTATGGCACTAAAAAACAAATAAAATAAGAATATGAACTTGACTTTTTCAACTACAATTGAGGGTGATTGCAGCATTGTGAAGCTTTGCGGTAAGATTCTTTCAGATGGCGACATTGAGGATTTATCAAGCCATATTGACCAACTCTCAAACTGGAAAGTCATATTCGATTTAACCGAACTGACCCATATTAATTCAACTGGTATTTCCGTTTTTGTTAAAACCATGACAAAATGTAGAATTAACCATGGTGATCTTTTTATTTCAAATCCAAACAAAATGATTAATCAGCTATTTGAAATCACAAAAATGAATGAAGTGTTTTCAATCTATGATTCAAACGAAGCCGCATTAAATCAATTCAAGTAAATTCATGAAAGTAGACGTATTATTAGGCCTTCAATGGGGAGATGAAGGAAAAGGAAAAATTGTTGATGTACTCACCCCGAAGTACGACATTATTGCACGTTTTCAAGGAGGACCAAATGCAGGTCACACCTTAGAATTTGAGGGCATTAAACATGTTTTGCATACCATTCCTTCGGGGATTTTTCATTCAGACGTGATGAATCTTGTTGGAAATGGCGTTGTCATTGACCCGATTATTTTTAAGGGGGAACTCGACCAATTAAAACCCTTTAATATTAATCACGAAGAAAGACTTCTTATTTCGAAAAAGGCCCATCTTATACTTCCTACTCACAAGTTACTAGATGCAGCTTCAGAAATGTCTAAAGGGAAAAATAAAATCGGTTCTACATTGAAAGGTATTGGCCCAACATACATGGATAAAACAGGGCGAAATGGTCTCCGTGTTGGAGATATTTTATCACCAAATTTTGAGAAAAAATACAAAGCATTGGTTGAAAAGCACCTCAACATATTGAAGCATTATGAGGATTTCAAATACGAACTTAAAGAACTTGAAGAAAGCTGGTTAGAAGGCGTTGAAGTAATGAAAAACCTTAAGTTTGTTGATAGTGAGATCTATATAAACAAAGCGCTAAACGAGGGGAAAAAGATTCTGGCAGAGGGAGCTCAAGGCACAATGTTAGATATTGATTTTGGGACTTATCCATTTGTAACATCTTCGAATACCATAACAGCAGGAACTTGCACAGGCCTAGGTGTTCCTCCAAATAAAATTGGCAATATCATCGGAATATTCAAAGCTTATTGTACACGAGTTGGTAGTGGACCCTTCCCTACTGAGCTTCATGATTCTGATGGAGAATTAATGAGAAAAGAGGGACATGAGTTTGGAGCAACAACGGGAAGGCCAAGAAGATGTGGATGGATTGATTTGGTTCAATTGAAATATTCAATCATGATCAATGGAATAACTGAGCTTTCTATGATGAAAGGAGATGTTCTTAGTATTTTTGATGAAATCAAGGCTTGTACACACTATTTAATTGATGGAGAAAAAGTTACGGACTTTCCATTTGACATCAATGACCATGACATCACTCCGATATACGAAAGTGTACCTGGATGGAAAGAGGATTTGACCAAGCTTGAACAATTAGAAGATGCTCCAGAAACGTTTGTTTCATATGTGAATTATCTAGAGAAGCAATTAAATGTGCCTATTCGCGTTGTATCTGTTGGTCCAGATAGAAAACAAACACTATCGAATTCTTGATGAAAACGAAAAATCATAAAATTAAATTTGCGCTTTTCGTAGGCGCATTTTTTTTGATGTCAAATTTTTTGGCTCAAAGTGATTTATTGAAACTTTTACCTGGATCAAGAAAAGCCAACTATTATGAAAATAATGACCTTCTTAAATTGGAAGGCAATGTTCATTTTGAATATCAAGGCAACACCATGTATTGTGACTCTGCCTATTATTTTGAAAAAAGAAGACTGGTTTATGCCTATGGCAAGGTTCATATTATAAGGGATAAAATAAATATGTTTTGCGATTCAGCGTTTTTTAATGGTAAAGCAGAAAGAGCAAAGCTTTGGGGGAATGTACGTGTTCGCGATCTTGATTACCGTCTTACAACGGATAGCCTCGAATACATATCCTCATCGGGAAGAGCCATTTATAGAAATTATGGTACCATTAAAAAAATTGGATCAAATGAAATGATTGTCAGTAAAGTTGGTTATTTCTACCCAGAGTCAAAAAATTATTTTTTTAGCGACAGCGTAGTTTACACCAATGATGGTATTCGCATGACTACAGATACATTGGCCTATGAATATGTTAACAAACAAACAGTTTTTAACGGGGAAACCACCATTTTAAAAGACAGCATGACCATGACGTGTTTATATGGATGGTATAACACAGAACTAAACAAAGGGTATCTCCACGGTAATGCGAGCTATAAAGACAATTCACAAATCCTTTACGCAGACACCATTCGCTACGATGAAAAAAATGATGAAATCATCGCAAAAAAAGATGTTCATTTGATTAATGAAAAAAGCAATTATGTGCTCAATTCAAACTACATGTATACATCCGATAGCATAGGCCTAACTTATATAACAGATTGTGCAATAGCAAAACTTATTCAGAATAAGGACACCATTTATATTCATAGCGATACTCTTTTTGTTTTGAAGGACACCATTAAGAAAAACAAGAATATCATGGCGTATTACGGTGTAAAAATATACAATAATGATATTCAATCCATATGCGATTCACTATGGTTTTCGCAAACTCAAAATAAAATCAAGCTCTACCACAATCCTATTGTTTGGTCAGAAAACAGTGAATTAAAAGGAGATTCTATTGTAATATCGACAAAAGATTCCTTGATTGATAAAATCAACATTTACAGAAACGCCTCTGCTATAATGGAACTCGACTCGGGACAACTATACAATCAAATTTCAGGCAAAAACATGATTGCTTATATGAAAGAGGGTAAACTTCGGAAAACCGATGTAAATGGTTCTGCGGTCAGCATCTATTATCCTGAAGATGAAGAAAAAACAGACAGCCTTACAACCATTAAACGAATGGGCTTAAATAGACTGGAATCGTCTACACTAAGTGTTTACCTAGATAGCGGAGAAGTTATCGGTATTAATTATGTAAATGAACCTGTCGGTATATTTTACCCAATGGATCAGATACTTGATAAAAAAAAATGGATTAAAAACTTTAAATGGAATCCAGCTTTACGACCTGAAGATGAATTTAGTCTTCCTGATGATTGATTTCTTCAGAATCTTCTTCGTCCCAACGAAGGACACGTTTTACTCCTTCTACTTCTTCAAACTTTCTAGTCAATTGCTCTAAATGCTCGGTATCCAAAACCATCACTTTGATTTTACCTTCAAAGATACCATCATCTGTGTCAAATGAAATGCTCTTCATATTCACATTGATTTGATTAGAAATGATTTCCGTAATCTTATTTACAAGACCGAATTGATCGATACCAATAATTTTTATGGCTGCAATACGCTCAACAAGTTTATCTGATTTCCAACGCGCCTTAATGCATCTATATGCCATCTTAGACATCATATTTACTGAGTTTGGGCAATTAAATCGGTGCACCTTTATTCCAGAAGACACTGTTATAAATCCATACACCTTATCCCCGGGTATAGGATTACAACATTTGGCCATTTGATAATCAAACCCTTTAAAATCGTCACCAATTAAAAGCGTATCTTTTTTAGAATCTAAAGAAACGAAATCAGATTCATATTCTTGAATGGTTTTCTTTTTCTTTCTCGGACCCTTTTTTTCAACAACAAACATCCCGTTCATTTGATCCATCTCCCTTATCTTGGATAAATCAATTTTACCTTTTGCAATTCTAAAATAGAGCTCAGTAATGTTGGGCAGGTTAAAATGTTTTTCCAAAAACATAATGTTTTCGGAACACATGGTTAAATTGAATTGCTTAAATTTTCTTTCTAATATTTCTTTACCATCTGCAGCAATCCGATTTCGCTCTTCATTCAGTGATGACTTTATTTTTGTTTTCGCCCTTGCCGTTACAACAAATCTTAACCACTCATCCTTGGGGTGTTGCTTAGATGATGTTATGATATCAAGCTGATCTCCATTTCGGAGCTCATAAGAAAGTGGCATTAGGCGATTATTTACCTTTGCTCCTATACAAGTATCCCCAATATCTGTATGAATATCATAGGCAAAATCTAAAATAGTTGAACCTGTTGGTAATACTCTTAACTCTCCCTTAGGGGTGAAAATATAAATCTCATCGTTAAATAGGTTTAGTTTAAAATCATTAACAAAGTCTATGGCATCCGTATTCGACGATTCCAATAATTCACGGATTTCAGTAATCCAACGATCAAACTTATTGTCATCTCCTTTTGATTCCTTGTATTTATAATGTGCAGCTAAACCTTTTTCCGCAATCTCATTCATACGCAAAGAACGAATCTGAACTTCAACCCACTTG
This sequence comes from Flavobacteriales bacterium, assembly GCA_018665005.1. Taxonomy (GTDB): domain Bacteria; phylum Bacteroidota; class Bacteroidia; order Flavobacteriales_D; family Crocinitomicaceae; genus UBA952. Next base: position 712 of record JABJEE010000069.1, on the reverse strand, counting down.
CCTTGAGGAGACATAACAGTAGTATGTAAAGACTCATAACCATTTGCTCGAGGTGTTGATATCCAATCCCTCAAACGTTCTGGACTCGGTTGATAATAATCGGTAACGATACTATACACTCTCCAACAATCTGGCTTTTCAAGTTCGACAGGCGTATCTAAAATAATTCGAATGGCAAAGAGATCAAAAACCTCTTCAAAGGGTATATCCTTTGAATTCATTTTTTTCCATATTGATGATATGGATTTTGTTCTTGCCTTAATGTCAAAAACATAGCCTTCATGTGCCAAATGTTCTTTTACCGGAGCCACAAACTTTCGTATAAAACGCGCTCTACTCTCCTGGGTTTCTTTTAGTTTGGATTTAATTTCTTCATACACTTCCGATTCACAATACTTCATTGAAAGATCTTCAAGCTCCGATTTCACAGAGTAAAGACCAAATCGGTGGGCTAAAGGCGCATATAGAAATTTGGTTTCCGATGCGATTTTGAGTTGCTTATCAGAACGCATACTGTCAAGAGTACGCATATTGTGAAGCCGATCTGCTAATTTGATTAAAACGACCCTAAAATCATCAGAAATGGTTAAGATCATTTTTCGAAAATTCTCAGCCTGAATTGATGCTTTATCATCAAATACTTCAGGAATCTTCGTTAAGCCATCAATGATTAGACGAACCTCTTTTCCAAAAAGATCCTCTATATCTGATA
>JABJEE010000068.1 GCA_018665005.1 Flavobacteriales bacterium | reverse complement strand
TGATGGAACTTTTCAGATTATTAATGAAATATTAATTGATGATTATTTGGAAGGAGTTTTGGCATCAGAGGCAGGTACACGTTTGGAAACTGAATATTATAAAGTTCAGGCAATTATTAGCAGGACTTATGCCTTGAATAACTCGAATAAGCACAATAGTGAGGGGTTTAACTTATGTGACGGCGTTCATTGCCAAGCCTATTTGGGCCGTTATGAAGGTGAGTCAAATGCAATCCTAACTGGTGTTGATTCAACAATAGGAAAAATATTATTGGATTCAAATAACAATCGATTTCCCGTTTTCTTCTCAGCCAATTGTGGTGGACAATCTTCTGAGACTGATCAAATTTGGTCTGCAAATATAGCCGCATACCTTTCCAGAAAAGATACATTTTGTATTCATACAAGGCAAGCCAACTGGGAGAAATATATTCCCAAAAAAAAAGTCGTATCATTTCTTAAAGAAAAATATTTTCTAGATGTGAATAGCCCTGAGATAGCGAATAAAATAATCAACTTCAAACAGGATGTAAGAAAAACTTTTTTTATCCATCCATCTTATGGAATCCCTTTAAGAGATATCAGAAATCATTTTGGCTTAAAATCAACCTATTTTGATACGGAACAAGTTGGAGATAAAATTCTTTTTAAAGGAAAAGGTTTTGGACATGGGGTTGGATTATGTCAAGAAGGAGCGATGAATATGATTAAAAAACAATTTTCGTACGAGGATGTACTGAGGTACTATTTTTCTGGTGCTAAAATATCAGATTTTAGAATCGAGGCTATTTATAAGTAATTACGAAAATTTCCTCATCTGCTTTTTTAAAAAACTTTTTCTCTCTCGCATAGGCTTCTAAGTAATCTAAGTTTTTTATATTTTCCAAAACATTCCTGGTATCAGACAATTGTTTCTTCATTTTACTATTTCTAGTCTCAAGCTCTTTTAATTTATTTTTTTGATTGGAGATAAAAAAAATATCGTGACTATCAATAAATAAAATATACGACACAAAAACAAGAGACGTAATAATAAATTTGTTCTTTATAAAGGGAAGGACTCGTTTCACAATCAAATATAAAAGAGAATCCGCTTCAATTTATATAAACAGGAAAAGATTATTAAATAATCATTGTTGATTATTCCTCAATGCAGTTGTTGTATTTGGTCTTCAGGAAAGCATTAAATGTTCGGTCGTATTCAAATGATTTTTTTAAGCTGTTCAAGATTTGACATGCCTGAGAATTCGAAGATGAGATTTCAGTAAGCTTAACAGCACTTAACATTGCACCATATTTAAGAATCGATAGGTCCGTTTCAGTCATGTTTTCGAAATCTTCATTATTAAGCAATTCCAGGTCAGGGATTGCTTTTTTCCATATTGCATTTGCAGTTTTAGAATCTCGTGCATCATAACGAAAAGCGGCCTCCATTAAACTTATAGTAATCGGATATTTAGTTATTGATCGGTAAACTTCGCAACCTTCAATTGAAAGACTATTATTTTCTTGTTTTATTTCTTTATCCGTACCATTATATGGAATGTAGTACCCATCTTCACTTTCGAGATTAGGAACGATTTCATCTTCGAACAATTTGTTTTGTAATTCATTTAGCCAAATTTTATGAATACTTACATTAAAGATTCCATTTATATCTAGCTCAATTGCCGCTGATGTACATTCAATTGCATTTTCTAAAGCTGCTTGTCTGTCACCCAAACCAATTTTTTCATGTGATTCGTCTAGATAAACGCCATAAAATCCTTTTGCTGAAAAGATGTTCGGAGTAGGATCTTCAGCATATTCTGGTTTTACTAAATATACATCTGCCTTTTTTACCAGCTTTAAATAATCTTTATCTGCATAAATTTGCGTTAGCTCATCTAGATTTTTTGTTACGGTGAGAATATTTTCTTTTTCTATACTTCTTTCATCTTCTTCAGGTTCCTCTTCACCAGACACCGTGTATTGATATATGGTATTAAGCGTAAAAGAATAAATCCCAACCTTTTTAAACTCAAGTTCTACCTCTTCACTTTCCAAGCTTCCTTTAATAATTTTCCAATCTTTTCCAGCTACACCAGAAAATTCCCAAGTTGTACTCGGTTCTTTTGCTCCATCGGATTTGAATACCGATTTAAACGTAACGGAATTTGAAGTTCCTGACTCGTTGTCTAAAAATATTAACTTTTCAGATTGGATGTATGATAATTCAGGGTTTGGTTTTTGAGCATTAATTTTTGAAGAAAACAACAATTGCAGTGCAAGAGCAATAAAAAGGGCAAGACATTTCATTTTTTTATTTTAGAATTATAGCAGTCAATTATTGTGCCGAATTTACAAGTTTATTTGTGACTTTGTATCAAGAGCTTCAAAATTTCTTGTGCTGCCAATGAGATTTTTGTACCAGGACCATATATGCCGAATACACCTACGTCATATAAATACTTATAGTCTTTTTGTGGTATTACTCCCCCAACCACAACCATTATATCGCTTCGATTCATTTGCCTTAACTCATCTATTACGGCGGGCACAAGTGTTTTATGGCCTGCAGCTAAAGAAGAGACACCTAGAACATGAACGTCATTTTCAATGGCCTGTGTGGCAACTTCATTTGGTGTTTGGAATAGGGGACCAATATCAACATCAAATCCTATATCGGCAAATGAACTAGAGATGATTTTTGCACCGCGATCGTGTCCATCTTGTCCCATCTTTGCAATCATAATACGAGGTCTACGACCTTCTAAAGCCGAAAAACTTTCTATCAGCTTTTTTGATTCAATAAAGTCTTTATCCATTTTAGCTTCATTTGAATATACACCACTAATTGATTTAATTTTGGCTGTATATCGATTATAAACTTTTTCAAGAGCAGATGAGATTTCACCTAAGGTGCATCTGGCTTCGGCACATCGAATACTGATTTCTAAAAGATTACCGTTTCCTGTTTTAGCACAGCGTTCTAGCTCATTCAGTAATTCGACTACTTGTCTGTCATCCCTGTTTTCTTTTATGTTTTTTAATTTCAGCAGCTGTGAATCCCTTACTTTGTTATTGTCTACATCTAATGTATCCAGATGAATATCTTCATCGCTTTTAAATAAGTTTAAACCTATAATATTATCTTTTCCTGAATCTATTCGCGCTTGTTTTCTAGCAGCGGCCTCCTCGATTCGAAGTTTCGGAATTCCGGTTTCTATAGCCTTAGACATTCCTCCTAAATCTTCTACTTCATTTATCAGTTTATTTGCTTTTTCGATAAGGTCTTGTGTCAGTTTTTCAATGAAAAAACTATTGTGATAAGGGTCGATATAAGAAGTAATTCCAATTTCTTTTTGAAGGTAAATCTGAGTGTTCCGTGCAATTCGAGCAGAAAAATCAGTAGGAAGAGCAATGGCCTCATCGAGTGCGTTAGTGTGCAAGGATTGTGTACCTCCAAAAGCTGCCGCAAGTGCTTCGATACATGTTCTAGCTACATTATTGAATGGATCTTGTTCAGTTAATGACCATCCTGAAGTTTGGCAATGGGTTCTTAAGGATAATGATTTTTTATTTTCAGGCGAAAACTGTTTCAGAAGCGAAGCCCAAATGATTCTCCCTGCTCTCAGTTTGGCAATTTCCATGTGATAATTCATCCCAATCGCCCAGAAAAAACTGAGCCGAGGAGCAAATTCATCAATTTTAAGACCTGCTTTTAGTCCAGTTCTTACATATTCTAATCCATCGGCAAGAGTGTAAGCCAATTCAATAGAAGCAGTAGCTCCAGCTTCATGCATGTGATATCCAGAAATGGATATTGAATTAAATTTCGGCATGTTTTGAGATGTGTATTCGAAAATGTCTGAAATAATATTCATCGATGGACCAGGTGGATAGATATATGTATTTCGAACCATGAATTCTTTTAGGATATCATTTTGAATTGTTCCTTTAAGTTTCGTCAAATCAACGTTTTGTTCTTTAGCAGATGCAATGTAAAAAGCCATAATCGGTAGAACTGCTCCATTCATGGTCATTGAAACAGACATTTCATCCAACGGTATTTTATCGAATAACGTCTTCATATCTTCAATACTATCTATTGCTACACCTGCTTTACCAACGTCTCCTTGAACACGTTCATGGTCTGAATCATATCCTCGATGGGTGGCAAGATCAAAAGCAACTGACAATCCTTTTTGTCCCTCTTTTAAATTACGTCTATAAAATGCATTTGATTCCTCTGCAGTAGAAAATCCAGCATATTGGCGTATGGTCCATGGACGACTTTTGTACATCGATGCATACGGTCCTCCTAGATAAGGGGGGGTGCCAGGTAAAAACTGGTGATGCTCAACATTGGATAGATCATTGCTATTGTATGAAGTTTTAAATGGGATGTTTTCGGCCGTGGTAAATGTTTCTTTACTTCGTTCTTCATTACTGATCTTGAAATCAGTATCTTCTAATTTGGTATATCTTGAAATCTTACTCATTTTTCCTGAAGGTTTTCATAAATGAGGTAGCTAAAGTTTAGATAAGATGGTGTCAATTCCCATTCTTCCTCGCTTGAATCCGTTTTATGCTTAAAGATATTAATTCCTAAAAGTTGTTTTTCGCCATTTAAAAAGTTATTGATCCTCAAATCTCTTATCATTTTAATATTCGCTGTGTATGTTGTTTTGATTTCTTCGAGCGTATTCTCCTGCAAATCCAAAAAAGTGTCCCAAGAATTGTGAATGATTTGATGGGTCAGCATTTCGACGACATAAGCCCCATTAAGAGGGTCAGAAACTTTGGATAGAAATGATTCTTCTTTTAGTATGTGCGATATGTTCAAGGACATTCGTCTATCAAACCACTTGCTCCCATTTTTGGTTAATTCACCAGCACTATGAATAAGCAATCCTGATACTCCTCCGCATATGGCTGATAAACCCTCTGTAGTTTGCCTTAATAAATTCATGTGAGGATCCTTAATAGATTTATTTGTCCAACCCGTTATGCCGAGTATATATAAATCTTTTTGAACATAATTATTCTTGGATAGTATATGTTGCCATAACCATTTGAGTGCACGAGTTTTTGAAACTTCAATGAGGAAATCACTTCCTACACCTATTTGAAATTTAATTCGATTGGGGTTTTTACATTTTTGAAGAACCCAGTCACCACACAATAGTATTAAGCTAAGTTGTTGGTTTGTGGAGGCTCCAATTTGCTCAACGGAAAATCCATCAATACTAAATGATACAGACGTTTCCAAAAAGGCGTCAACGGGTTCCAGATCAAAAGGATCAATACAGATCGTGAAATTAGCCTCATGCTCTTTTTTTAAAAATGCTTTAAAAGAATCAATTTGTTGTTTATTGTGAAATGAGATTGTAATATGAAGAATGTCAATTAAAACATCTTTAAATAGGATTCCCCATTTTGGAATAATGCGATTCAAATCAATGTAAATGTGATTTGCGCCATGCTCAAGACATTTAAGGATTGATGCGTTACTTTCTAAAGAGTCATAAATCACAAATGATGATAAAATATCCCAATCTTTTTTAGAATTAAAGGAAGCATGTGAAGGTTGATTGTTATTTTTAGCAGAGATATCAATATCAATATTTTCTATCTCATTTTTATATGCCAAGGCATTTTCATCTTTGACCTCTTTTAAAACTTGATTTCTCCAAGAATCAATGTTCGGTATTTCAAATTTTGTTAAATCAATTTTCATATTCGATGGTAATAGTTCAAAGATAAATAAATGATTCTATCAGATAGCTATATTTGTTTCAGAGGAGTAAATGGGTTTCTATTAGAGATTTAATTTTTTTGACATCTTATTTTTTACTAATTTACTCTTTTGTAGTTGTTCACAAATAATACTTAGATCAATTGATAAAATCTATTTTCATTTTTTGTTTTGTTTTTACTTTAATGGGTTATCAAACTTACGGCCAAGGTTTACATTTTTCTGGCAGTCGATCTAACTCTTTGGCAAATGCTAGTGTTTGCCTTTCAGATGTATATGCCTACCATAATAATCCAGCCAATTTGAGCTATATAGAAAATGTTTCGATTGGGATTTCTTATGAGAACCGTTTCTTATTGAGGGAGTTGCAGAATCAGAGTTTTGCAATTGCCGTACCTTTAAAGTATGGTGTCTTGTCTTTTGGAGGGAATACTTTTGGTTATCAAAATTTCAGGACATTTAAAATGGGGGCAGGGTACTCCATGTTACTTACCAAGGAGCTTTCAATGGGTGTTCAATTGAATCATCAACTATTAAGGTTGCCTGAAGCTTACGGGATAAATCAGACTTTTACCGGAGAATTTGGCTTTAATTATTCCTTAAATTCTGATTGGTCTATGGGTTTGGCAGTTTTCAACATTGGGAGAAACAAGCTTACAGAAATACCTGATGACCGTTATTCTACTTCAATGCGATTGGGTACCAAATATCAAATATCAGATAAGACATTGATTTTGGCAGAATTAGAAAAAGACATAGAGCATCCTCTTCGATCGAAGATTGGAATTGAGTATTTACCTTCTGAAACATTCGCTTTTAGAGGTGGTTTTGCTACACAGCCGATTGAGCTGAGTTTTGGATTCGGTTGGCTCATATCTAAAAAATACAGCTTAGATTTTGGCACACAATTTCATCAAGTATTGGGTTGGTCGCCGAATATTTCATTTAAATATGCTTTTATTAAATGAGGTTAATAACTTCAATATTTTTCATCCTGTTTTCTTCTATGCTATTTGCACAAGAAAGAAACGACATTATTCAGCAACGGATTGAGTTTATTTCTGAGCAACTTGAGACAGAGAGCATTGACTTAACCAATTTAATTGAGCAGTTAAATTTCTATTTTGATGAACCCATTAATATTAATTCAACCACTGGTATCGATCTTGAAGATTTAGGTTTACTAACTGACGTACAAATTAATGACTTGATTTTACACAGAAAAGTACATGGTAAATTTATTTCAATTTATGAGCTGCAAAGTCTTAAATATTGGGACATCGAAACCATATATTTAATGTTGCCTTTTATTACAGTTGATGAGAGATTGGATAATTTACACATCAGTTTTAAAGACGCAATTAAGCATGGGAAATTTGACTTGTTCTTGAGATACCAGCCAGGGATGGAGCAAAAAACAGGGTATGAAGATGTTCCAGATTCTGTTTTGCAAAATTCCAATCAGCATTATTACGGAAATGCAGATAAATATTATACACGTTTTCGTTATTCTTATCGTACGAATATAAGTATTGGATTGACTGCTGAAAAGGATCCTGGCGAACAATTTTTTAAAGGCGCTCAAAAACAAGGTTTTGATTTTTATTCGTTTCATGCATTTTATCGTGGTGGAAAATATTTAAAGTCTTTTGCTCTCGGTGATTATCAGATTCAATTAGGTCAGGGACTCAATCTTTGGTCAAGTTATGCATTTGGTAAGTCCTCAGATATTCTGACCATGAAGAGGAATCCAATAGCGTTAAAGCCTTACACTTCTGTAGATGAGTCTAGGTTTTTTAGGGGGGCAGCCATTAATTTGGGTTATCGCAAATTTGATATTCTTTTATTTTCATCATTAAAAACCATTGATGCTACAGGAGTTCAGGATTCAACCGTGGATAATCTAGAATTTGTTTCTACCATTAATTTATCAGGTTTGCATCGCACCAATTCTGAAATATCTAAGATGAATAGCTTGAAAGAATTCATATCAGGCGCATCCTTAAATTACAGAAATGATTATTTGAAAATTGGAGTTCAAGGTGTATACCAGACTTATGATAAACCCCTTAATTTAACGATCAGACCATATAATCAGTATTATTTTAATGGGCAGTCTCTTTTTTCATTGAGTTCCGATTACAATTTTGTTTACAAGAATATCAATGTTTTTGGAGAAGTGTCATATTCACTAAACGAGACGAATTCTGGAATGGCGATGCTTCATGGAGCGCTCTTATCTTTGGATACACGCCTAAGTTTAGGCTTGCTCTATCGAGATTATGATAAAAGTTATCAGACGATATATAATGCCGGCTTTTCAGAGGGAAGTAGAACTCAAAATGAGAATGGTTTGTATGCTGGGTTAAAATTCAAGATTAATAGAAGTTGGTCAATTAATGCGTATACAGATGTGTTTGAATTTCCATGGATGAAATATGGTGTTGATGCTCCTTCCAAGGGTCATGAATTTTTGATCCAGCCCATTTATAAACCAAGTCGTGATTTTCAAATTTACATGAGGTTTCGTCAACAACGTAGGCAGAAAAATGGAAATTTTGAAAATGAGGTAATAACACGATTAGAGGATGTTACCCAAAGAAATTACCGTTTAAATATTTCAAAAAAGATTGACAAGTTTATTTCTTTAAAGAGTAGGGTGGAGATGGTGTCAATTAATAGAGAAAGTAGACAAGATGAGTATGGAATCCTTTTTACACAGGACATTTCTTTTAAACCCAAATCGTTTCCAGTTGATTTAACTCTGCGTTACGCGCTGTTTGATACAGATAGTTATGATACAAGGATTTATACCTATGAAAACAATGCACTTTATGTGTTTTCAATACCCGCTTATTATTATCAGGGCAGCCGGGCATATATTTTGGCTAGATATTCATTTTTAAAATCAATGGATCTTTGGATTCGCTACGGATTCTTTCTTTACAATAATCGGAATTCTATAGGCAGTGGACCGCAGCTTATTGAAGGTAATAAGCGATCAGATCTTACCGTCCAGCTAAGAATTTCTCTATAATTTTTTTCAAGGTGTTACTTTTTTAATGGTTTTGCGTTATTCAAGTATTACGATGCTCCTGCAAGTGCATTTTAATAACATGTTTAACTAATAAAACCAAAACTTATGTCCTCTCCTTCACTGTATCACCAGAGTGATACCCGTATTCAATCTGAACTCAGAATTATTGAAAAATCAAAAAAAAATCCAAATCATTTTGCACCATTGTATGAGCAATACCACGAAAATATATTTAGATATATCGTAAAACGTGTTGATGATGTAGAAGCAGCTTATGACATTACATCAAATGTATTTGTAAAAGCCTTAACAAATCTGCATAAATATGAATTTCGAGGTGTACCATTTTCCTCTTGGTTGTTTCGAATTGCTAAAAGCGAATTATACCAATCTTTTAGAGATAAAAAAGCAAGAAGAACAGTAAGTATTGACAAAGTTGTTGTTGCAGATATTTTTGAAGAGCTTGAAGAATCATGTAATGAAGAAAGAAAAGCCGATTTGATGCAGGCATTGCGAAAAATCAACGAAAAAGATCTTGCTCTTATTGAATTGAGATACTTTGAAAAAAGATCTTACCGTGAAATTGGTGAAATATTAAGTGTAACCGAAAACAATGCAAAAGTTAAAACATTTAGAGCCTTGCAAAGACTCAAAAAAGTTTACCTGAAATGATAACAACCTAAATACATTAAAATAGATGCGTATGAGAAAAGTTTTACACAACAGAATCGAGCCCAGTGCTTACGAAATTAGAAATAGACAGGATTTTGACCTTGTCCTCAAAAAATATCAACAAAGTAAAAATTATTGGAAAAACCCCTGGTTTTATGGCAGTATAGGTGTTGCCTCCATACTATCATCTTTGTTTTTATTGAGCATTTAAAATTATAATTTAAAACATCTATTTTCAAATCAGCTTATGTGAACATTCGTGATTATGCGTTCGGATATAAGCTTTTGCGATAAATCATATTTTAAATTCAATGTTTCTTTTTGTTTGCTGTCTGATTTAAAAATCGTAAATTCGTGTAGATTAATATACTTTATGATGAAGAAAACCATTTCTCTATTCTTTTTCTTTTCTTTTTTCTTTGCCATTCACGCGCAACATGCCAATTTTAATTCTCAACGCAATTGGTCTTTGCACAAAAAAGAATTGCAAATAGGAATTGGTGCAACCCAATTTAATGGTGATCTTGGAGGGGCAGAGGGTATTGGTCGTGATTATAGTTTGAAGGACATCGACTGGCCAGCTACAGGTGTAGCGTTTTGGTTGGGTTATCGACAACGATTCCACCCTTATTTTGCAACAACAACCAGTCTCTGTGTATTTAATTTGAAAGGTGCAGATTCTCTTTCTGAAGAACCTTCTCGGAATGCAAGAAATCTTCATTTTAAATCTTTTGCAATAGAGATTCAACAAAGATTAGAATTTATTTTTGCTGCAAATGAAAAATTTGGTTCTACGTTTAATTTACCAGGTCATTACACCAAGAAAAATCGTTCTCAGCAGTATTATGTTTTTGCTGGTTTAGGTTTGTGTTATTTCAATCCAAGAGCTCAAAATGAAGCAGGCGAATGGGTGAATCTGAGACCTTTAAGAACTGAAAATCAAGAAAAAGCATATTCTCCAATTACTTTAACTATGCCATTTGGTGTTGGATTTAGAATGGGAGTTTCTAGAATGTGGCGTGTGGGAATTGAATTATCTTATGTCAAAACGTTTAGTGATTATATGGATGACGTGAGTACCAACTATGCTGATCCAACTGACATAAACTTTTCACCTGATCCCAATGCGGAATATTTTGCTAATCCTGTTTCGGGAAATCCCTCATATGCTCCTGGTGAAAAACGTGGTGATCCTAATCAAAAGGATGCGTATTATCACATGAATATTGTGGTTACACGAAACTTGACCTACAAAGACTATGGTCGCCAACGTACTAAATTAAAATTGAAAGCCTTGGGTAAATATAAGGTGTAAAGACTGTTAGATAAAATTTAAAAGCGAGTATTAACTCGCTTTTCTTTTTTACTTTTGATTATGTATCCAATTTTACGAAAACTCCTCTTTTTTTTCGATCCAGAACGTGTTCATTATTTCACAATGAACTCACTTTCATTTTTTCTTAAAATAGGATTTATAAGAAATATCTTTAAAAATAAATTTATAATTGAAGATAAATCATTGTTGACAAATGCCTTTGGTCTTGATTTTAGAAACCCTGTAGGTTTGGCAGCTGGATTTGACAAAAACGCGAAATATATTAATGAATTGTCTTATTGTGGCTTTGGCTTTATAGAGATAGGAACCCTAACGCCTAAAGGTCAAATTGGAAATCCTAAAAAAAGATTGTTTCGTTTGAAAAAGGATAAAGGGATTATCAATCGAATGGGTTTTAACAATGATGGGGTAGAAGTAGCTATCAAACATTTGAAAAAAGTCCGAAAAAACGGTGTGTTGGTTGGTGGAAATATTGGGAAAAACAAAGTCACTCCTAATGAAGATGCAAATAATGATTATTTAACATGTTATCATGCTCTTTTCGATTATGTAGATTATTTTGTTGTAAATGTATCTTCGCCAAATACTCCAAATTTAAGAGCGCTCCAAGAAAGGGAGCCTCTTGAGAAGTTATTGTCCACATTAATTCATGAAAACAATAAAAAAACAGAGCAGAAACCCATTCTTCTTAAAATAGCTCCAGATTTATCTATGGAGCAGCTTGATGATATAGTAGATATTGTTTTAAAAACAAAAATTCATGGTGTAATTGCCACAAACACAACCATCTCAAGGGAAGGACTTGTAACGCCAACGAATATAGTAAATGAATTAGGGGCCGGAGGACTCTCTGGCAAGCCATTATTGTCGCGTTCTACGGAAGTAATAAAATATATTAATAATAAGTCAAACGGTGCCATTCCCATAATCGGAGTTGGGGGCATTCATTCTGCCAAGGATGCAATAGAGAAGCTCGAGGCAGGAGCCGTTCTTGTTCAGTTATACACGGGGTTTATATATGAAGGACCATCAGTGATAAAAAAAATAAATACCGAAATTATTAAATATAGAAATCAAGCTCATGGGTGATTTAAAGATTATAGAATGCCCTCGTGATGCCATGCAGGGCTTGGATCATTTTATTTCTACATCTAAAAAGGTTGATTATATTAATTCTTTGCTTAAATGTGGTTTTGATGTTTTGGATATGGGGAGTTTTGTGTCGCCAAAAGCCATCCCGCAGATGAGAGATACTGAAGAAGTATTGAATAAAATAACAAGAGGCAACAGTTTGACGGAATTATTGACCATAATTGCAAATAAAAGAGGTGCAGAAGATGCAGTTTGTTTTGATCAAATCGCATATTTGGGATTCCCTTTTTCTATTTCTGAAACTTTTCAGAAAAGAAATACAAACAAATCAATTGAAGACTCATTTCGTTTATTAGAAGATATTTATTCCATAGCTTCTTTAAATAAAAAAAAGGTTGTTCTGTATTTGTCTATGGGTTTTGGTAATCCATACGGAGATAAATGGTCAGATGAGATCGTTTATAACTGGACGAAGAGATTAAATGCCACTTTTGGAACATCAATCATAGCTCTATCGGATACAATAGGTTGTGCAAATTCGGATGTGTTACCAGGTTTGTATCAGTCATTAATTGATGCTTTTCCCTCTATTGAGTTCGGTGCGCATCTTCATGTAAAACGAACTGATGCTCAACAATTGATATCTGCAGCATATACCGGTGGTTGTCGAAGATTTGATGTTGCAATGAAGGGTTTTGGTGGTTGTCCAATGGCCAAAGATGAATTAACAGGCAATTTACCAACAGAAGAGTTGATTCATTGGATGGAAAAGAACAAGGTAAAAAACAATCTAAATACTGAGGCCGTATCTAAATCTATGAATTCCGTTGATACGGTATTTGAATTTCAAAACTAAAATAGAAAATGATTATGATTAAAAAGGTTTTCAGATTTACTCCATTTGTGTTGTTTTTCGCTTGTTTTTTATTTTCATGTTCAGATGAAAATGGTACATCTATTGTTGATATAAGTGAAAAAAAAGAAGAAAAAAAAGTCATTGTGAAAGTACCAACATTAAAGGATTCTTTATTGAGGGAAATTAATATTTGTAGGGAATCCCCCTATGATATAATTACATCTTCCTGTGTTGTCAAAACCTCATTTTTACCTTTAAGCAAGGAAAGCTCTCTAAATAATGGTTTCATACTGCAGATTAAATACATTTCTGAAGATAGACCGGTATTACTCACAAATGTTTATGAACGAAATTCTGATCAAGAGCTAATTCAATTGAATGAGTTTAAAGGATTTTTAACAGACAACTTGCCAAGACAGAGTGGATACAGTGATATTCTCTTGCGATTTATTGAAATAGAATCGGAAAGAAAGTTTTTTTATAATTGTTGGTTTACATATTCTCAGGATGATTCAAAATATGTTTACAGAGAGTGTTATTCCATCAACCGAGAGTCAACAAAAGGAGATTATCAATTCGATGTGTATTCCTCTATAGATGCATCAGATCGAGATAAAACTCAAACCAATAAAGAGGTGAAAACGATATTGAATGATTTAAATTATTTGAATTAAATTTCTTTATTGACTCCAATTCCAAATAGTGCAAAATCATATTTAGCAGGGTCATTAACATCGAATTCCCGAAGC